>NZ_CAXTAZ010000061.1:0-27476 GCF_964242715.1 uncultured Enterovirga sp. | reverse complement strand
GGTCCGCGAGGACGCGCCCTTCGACAAGATCTGCTACATCGGCTGCGGCGTGACGACGGGGATCGGCGCCGTCATCAACACCGCCAAGGTCTGGCCGGGCGCCAATGTCGCGGTGTTCGGGCTCGGCGGCATCGGCCTGAACGTCCTCCAGGGCGCCCGGATGGTCGGAGCCGACAAGATCATCGGCATCGACCTGAACGACGACAAGCGCCCCATGGCCGAGCGCTTCGGGATGACCCACTTCATCAACCCGAGCGACGTCGGGCGGGACAAGGTCGTGCAGGCCATCGTCGACCTGACCGGCGGCGGCGCCGATTTCTCCTTCGACGCCACGGGCAATGTCGAGGTGATGCGCCAGGCCCTCGAATGCTGCCATCGCGGCTGGGGCGAGTCGATCGTCATCGGGGTCGCCGAAGCCGGCCGCGAGATCGCGACCCGCCCGTTCCAGCTCGTCACCGGCCGCGTCTGGAAGGGCACCGCCTTCGGGGGCGCCCGGGGCCGGACGGACGTTCCCAAGATCGTCGACTGGTACATGGAGGGCAAGATCAATATCGACGACCTGATCACCCACACCATGCCGCTCGACGACATCAATCACGGCTTCGACCTGATGCACGAAGGCAAGTCGATCCGGAGCGTGGTGGTCTACTGACCCGCTTGCGCCCGGTTTGAGGCCGCTCGACCGTCATTCCGGGGCTCGCCAAAAGCGAGCGCCCGGAACCCATAAACGCTGGCGCTCGCAGGCACATCCACGCCGCCGGACCTTCAAACCGGCGTGTCTATGGGGTCCGGGCTCGCCGTCGGCGCCCCCGAATGACGGCGAGTAGGCAGACGGGCATTCCCCCACGCCATTCTGGTGTATGAGGCGTGATCGCGC
Organism: uncultured Enterovirga sp.; assembly: GCF_964242715.1. NCBI lineage: Bacteria > Pseudomonadati > Pseudomonadota > Alphaproteobacteria > Hyphomicrobiales > Methylobacteriaceae > Enterovirga > uncultured Enterovirga sp. The sequence continues at coordinate 26,599 of NZ_CAXTAZ010000061.1, read as the reverse complement.
CGAGGAAAATTCGGCGGGACGTGACAGGGAGAGACGATGTCCTCGAGCAGCGCGGGTGACCTCGGCGGACGTGCGACCTCGGCCGGCGGCGTCATGGCGGCCCCGGCCCAGGGTGTCGCCCAGAGAGGCGCGACGCCGCGCCTCCCGCGGCGACTGCAATCCGTGCTGGCCCTCCAGGATTTCGACCTTGCCGGGCGGCGCCATCTTCCCCGCGCCGTGTACGGGTTCATCGCGGGTGCGGCGGAGACGGATTCGGCCATGCGGCACAGCCGCGAGGCCTTCACGGATTATGCCTTCCTGCCGCGCGTCCTCGCCGACGTGTCCGGCCGGAGCCAGGCCACGACCCTGTTCGGGCGCCGCTACGCTGCCCCTTTCGGCGTCGCCCCGATGGGCGCCTCGGCCCTCGCGGCCTACCGGGGCGACCTCGTCCTCGCCCAGGGAGCCAGTGCCGCGAACCTGCCGATGATCGTGAGCGGCGCGTCCCTGATTCGGCTCGAGGAGATCCGGGAGGTGGGCGCGCATTGGTATCAGGCCTACCAGCCGGGCGAGCCCGACCGGATCGAGGCGCTCGTCGACCGCGTCGCGGCCGCCGGCTACGAGACCTTCGTCCTGACGGTCGACCTCCCCGTGCCGGGCAACCGCGAGAACAACGTCCGGAGCGGCTATTCCATGCCGCTGAAGCCGACGCCGCGCCTCGTCTGGGACGCGATTTGGCATCCCGAATGGCTGTTCGGCACATGGCTGAAGACGATGCGGCTCCACGGCATGCCGCATTTCGAGAATATGGACGCGACGCGCGGCCCGCCGATCCTGTCGAAGAACCTCGTCCGGAATATCGGCCGGCGCGACCAGCTCAGCTGGGAACACGTGGCGCTCATCCGGCGGCGGTGGAAGGGCAACCTCGTCCTCAAGGGTATCCTGTCCCCGGCCGATGCCCGCTTGGCCCGCGAGCATGGCGTCGACGGGATCATCGTGTCGAACCATGGCGGCCGCCAGCTCGACTACGCCGTCTCGCCGCTCCGCGTCCTGTCGGAGATCGCGGCCGATGCAGGCCCGATGACCGTGATGCTCGACGGCGGCATCCGGCGCGGGACGGACGTCCTCAAGGCGCTGGCGCTCGGCGCGAAATTCGTCTTCCTCGGCCGGCCCTTCCTGTTCGCGGCCGCGATCGGCGGCGAGGCCGGCGTGCGGCACGCGATCGGAATCCTGTCCGAGGAGATTGACCGAAACCTCGCGCTCCTCGGCCTGCGGGACATCTCCGGGGTCGGTCCGGACCACCTCGTCCGCCAGCCCGTCTGACGAGGAGTCTGGCGGGTCAACGGCCGCGCCGGATCGCGGGGCCCGGGACGGCACCTCGCAAGGCCAGGGAGCTCTGTGCTAGGAGCGACCCCCCAACACGGATTCGACTCGCATGCGCCGCCTTCTCTCCCTCGGAGCCGCCCTGATCGCCATGAGCACCATCGCCACAGCCGCCGAAACCATCACCTCAGGCTCGGGACTGAAATATACCGACGAGGTTGTCGGCAAGGGCCCGGCCGCGACGCCGGGCCAGACGGTCACGGTGCATTACACCGGCTGGCTCGACCAGGGCGGCAAGAAGGGGCCGAAATTCGACTCCTCGCGCGACCGTGGCCAGCCCTTTAGCTTCAAGCTCGGCGCCGGCCAGGTTATCCAGGGCTGGGACGAGGGCGTCGCCAACATGAAGGCGGGCGGCAAGCGCACCCTGATCATCCCGGGCAATCTCGGCTACGGGCAGCGCGGCGCGGGCGCCTCCATCCCGCCGAACGCCACGCTCATCTTCGACGTCGAGCTGATCAGCTCGCGCTGAGCGGGTCGCACGCTGACGGCCGGACCGGGTCTCGCCCGATCCGGCCGCGCGTCGGCTGCCGAAGGCCTGTCAGGCGGCCTTCAGATGCTTGAACATGTGGGCGCGCGCCTCGTCGTCCATCACGGGCTTGAACGCGGGCCCGAATTTTGCCCGCATCGCCTCCACCCGAGCCGCCGCGGGCCGGGCCGAGATCTCGTCCTGCAGGCGCTTCAGGTTCGGGAACCTGTCCCATGCGCCCTCCCCTAGGATGAACGGCACCATCCGGGCCCAGCCCCAGACGGCCATGTCGACGATCGAATAGGCATCCCCGACAAGGTAGCCGCGGCCCGCGAGGCGCTCGTCGAGCACCCGGAAATGCCGCTCCGCCTCGAACTGGTATCGCTCATCCGCATAGGGCAGGCGCTCGGGCGCGAAATGCCGGAAATGCACGGCTTGGCCGCAGAACGGACCGAGCCCCGTCGCCACGAACATGAGCCAAGACAGAAGCTCTCCCCGGTAGCGCGGGTCGGACGGGATGAACTGGCCCGTCTTCTCGGCGAGGTAGAGCAGGATCGCGTTCGAATCGAACACGACGATGCCGTCGTCGACGATCGCGGGCGTCTTGCCGTTCGGATTGATCGCCAGATAGTCGGGCGAGAATTGCTCGCCCCGGCGCGTATCGACCGGGACCGGATCGTAGGAAAGGCCCGCCTCTTCGAGTAACAGGGCCACCTTCATCGGGTTCGGCGAGAGATTGAAGTGGAATGTCAGCATGGACCGCTCCTCCGAGCGGGCCGTCATGGTTCCGAACGGCCGCGCTGGCAAGCGCCGCCCGGAGGTCCTTAGACGACCGGTGTCGACGCGCTGGTCGGAGCCGCTTCGAGCCGCGAGACCCGCGCGGTCAGGCGCTCGTTCTCCTCGCGAAGGGCGACGACCATGTCGCGGAGCACCTCGACCTCTTCGCGCGTCGCGACGTCCATGTCCCGGATCAGCCGTTCCAGTTGGCCCTTCATCACCCCTTCCACCTCCCGCCGCGCGCCCTGCGCGACGCCGGTCGCGTCGGTCACGAGTCGGGCAAAATCGTCGAGGATGCGTCGCGTGGCCATCGGATGCTCATTCGGTCGCCAGGGTGGGACCGCATGACATGTAGGCGAGGCGGGGGTGCGGCGCCACGCCAGGTCGGACCAGGAGCGCCGGGCTTGACGCGTGCCGCCCTGCCGCCGACACCGCTGCCGTCATCCTGGGCCCGCCATGCCGCTTCTCGTCCTCCCCTTCCCGCATATCGATCCGATCGCGATCGAGTTCGGACCCTTCGCCATCCGCTGGTATGCGCTGGCCTACGTGGCCGGCATCGTGCTCGGCTGGTGGTATTCGCGCCGGCTCGTCGCGGATGCCGCGCTCTGGGGCGGCCGCCCACGCCCGACGACCGCCGACATGGACGACCTGATCGTCTGGGTGGCGCTCGGCATCGTGCTGGGCGGCCGCGTCGGCTACGTGCTGTTCTACAATTTCGACAGCTACATCGAGAACCCGGCCGAGATCCTGACGATCTGGCGCGGCGGCATGTCCTTCCACGGCGGCCTGCTCGGGGTGACGCTCGCCCTCGTGATCTTCGCCCGCGCCCGCAAGCTGAGCTTCCTGTCGCTCCTCGACGTTGCGGCCGTCGTGACCCCGATCGGCCTGTTCACCGGGCGCGTGGCGAATTTCGTCAATGGCGAGCTTTGGGGCCGGCCCGCGCCGGATGTTCCCTGGAGCGTCGTCTTTCCGCGTGCCGGCGACGTCCCCCGTCATCCGAGCCAGCTCTACGAAGCGTTCGGCGAGGGCATCCTGCTCTTCATCGTGATGGCCTTGGCAGCCCGGCTGATCGGGTTTCAGCGGCCCGGCATCGTCTCCGGCATCTTCGCGATCGGCTATGGTACGGCCCGCATCGTGTGCGAGGTGTTCCGCGAACCCGACGAACAGCTCGGCTTCCTGTTCGGATCGGCGCTGGGGCCGCTCGGCGGCGGGATCACCATGGGCCAGATCCTGTCGCTCCCCCTCGTCGTCGGCGGGATCCTCCTGGTCTGGGCCGCCTCTCAGCGTTTCTGGAGCCGGACGCAAACGCGAGACGCCGCCGCTTGACGGCGCTCCTCTCCGAACTCCGCGCCATCATCGCCGAGGAAGGCCCGCTTCCGCTCTCCCGCTACATGGCGATGGCGCTCGGCCACCCGGCCCATGGCTATTACATGACGCGCGACCCGCTCGGCGCGGCTGGCGATTTCACCACGTCGCCCGAGATCAGCCAGATGTTCGGCGAGCTCCTGGGACTTTGGGCCGGAGCGGTCTGGGACGGGATGGGTCGGCCGGACCGCATCGCGCTCGTCGAACTCGGGCCCGGCCGCGGGACGCTGATGGCCGACGCTCTCCGGGCCGTCCGGATCGTGCCCGGCCTGGAATCCGCTCTGTCCGTCCATCTCGTCGAGACGAGCCCCCCACTTCGTGAGCGGCAGCGCCTGATGCTTGCCGAGGCTGGCCCTCCCGTGACCTGGCACGAGACCCTGGCGGATGTCCCGGCTGGACCCTCCATCGTGCTCGGCAACGAATTCCTGGACGCCCTGCCGGTCGGCCAGTGGGTGTGGCGCGAGACCGGGTGGCACGAGCGGCTGGTCGGGCTTGGGCCCGATGGCAGCCTCGCCTACGGCCTCGCGCCGGACCCGGAGCCCGGGCTTTCGGGGCTGCCGGGCGAGCCGGGCGACATCCGCGAGATCGGGGTCGCGGCCGCTGTCGCGGTCCGGAGCGTCGCCGAGAGACTGGTCACCGATGGCGGCGCGGCTCTCCTCATCGATTACGGCTCCACCGATCCGGGACCCGGTCCGACGCTGCAGGCCGTGCGGCGGCACCGCCATGTCGATCCCTTGGCGGAGCCGGGCGAGGCGGACATCACGGCCCATGTCGATTTCGGCGCGGTCGCTCGAGCCGCATCGGGCGCGGGCGCCCGGGTGCATGGACCGGTGCCGCAGGGCGCCTTTCTCTCGGCGCTCGGCATTGCGGACCGTGCGGAGCGGCTGGCCGCCCGCGCCGACGCGGCCAGCAGGGCCGCGATCGATGTCGCGATCGCCCGGCTGGCCGGCACGCAGGAGGGCGCGATGGGAGAGTTGTTCAAGGTCATCGGCCTCTCGGCCCCGAGTCTCGCCGGGCTTCCGGCTCTGCCGGATTCCGCACCGGCTGGCGAAATCGGCGCGGGCGGGGCAGACTTGCCCGGCCCCCGCCGATGAGATCCGCATGCTGATCGAGGCCCCCGAACTCTCCTTCTTCCCGCATATCCGGCACGCCTTCTTCACCCGGGAGGGCGGTGAATCGGGCGGCATCTATGCGAGCCTCAACGGCGGCCTGGGCTCCTCCGATCATCCTGGCCGCGTGAAGCGGAACCGCCAGCGCATGGCCGACCGGCTCGGCGTGACGAAGGCGCATCTCCTCAGCCTGCATCAGATCCACTCCGCGGTCGCCGCGCGGGTCGAGACGCCCTGGCCGAACGAGGACAGGCCGCGGGCCGACGCCATGGTGACGGCGGAGCCCGGAATCGCGCTCGCGATCGCGACGGCCGATTGCGGGCCGGTCCTTTTCGCCGATCGCCATGCCGGCATCGTCGGCGCCGCGCATGCGGGCTGGAGGGGCGCGCTCGGGGGCGTGCTCGACGCGACCGTCGACCTGATGGAGGAATTGGGGGCGACCCGGTCCGACATCGTCGCCGTTCTCGGCCCGACCATCGGCCGCGACGCCTATGAGGTCGGCCCCGAATTTCGTGAGCGCTTTCTGGACGACGACGGCATGAATGCCCGCCATTTCCGTCCGGGGCGCCGCGAGGGCCACACCCTGTTCGATCTGCCGGCCTATATCGGCCAGCGGTTGGAAGCGACCGGGATCGGCGAGTTTGCGAGTACCGATCTCTGCACCTATTCGGACGAAAATCGCTTCTTCAGCTACCGTCGCGCCACCCACAGGGGAGAGCCCGATTACGGGCGCCTGATCTCGGCGATCATGCTCGCGAACTGACGGTTCGCGCCGCGGTCTACGGCCGCGAAACCTAGCCTTCACACTTTGTTGCTTCGGACCATGCAACCGGAAGCGTGGCCATTGCGTTTGCGATGCATATCCAGGGACGGAACAGTCCCGACTGCATCAGGACGGCATCCATGCGTTTCACTGCTCTCGCGCTCGCCGGAATGGCTGCCGCGCTGACATTCGCCCAGCCGGCTTCGGCCCAGTTCCAGATCGACCCGCTCGACGGGCAGCCGATGGAATATCTGGACAACGACACGCGGGTGCAGCAGGCCCCCGCGCAGCGGCACATGGTCGAGTTCTCGGGCCGCTACGCGCCGGGCACGATCGTGATCTCGACCGAGCAGCGCCGGCTCTATTTCGTGACCGGCCGGGGCGAGGCGATCGAATATGCGGTCGGTGTCGGCCGGCCCGGCTTCTCCTGGAGCGGTGCGAAGACCATCACCCGCAAGGCCGAATGGCCGAGCTGGACGCCGCCGGCCGAGATGCTGCGCCGCCGTCCCGACCTGCCGCGCTACATGTCGGGCGGGGAAGACAACCCGCTCGGGGCCCGCGCGCTCTATCTCGGCTCCTCGCTCTACCGGATCCACGGCTCGAACGAGCCCGAGACGATCGGCCAGGCCGTCTCCTCGGGCTGTATCCGCATGACGAATGAGGACGTGATCGACCTCTACGGCCGGGTCCGGGTCGGCACCAAGGTCGTCGTGATGTGATCTGATCCTGCAGGATCGAGACGGACGAACCGCGGCCCCTGTGCCGCGGTTTTCGTTTGGGACAAGGCGCACCGGGCGGCATCACGATGATGCCGCGATCTTGTCCGAAGGGGAGGCGAACCGTAGTCTCCGCTCCTTCATCAGGTCGCCCGTCACGCCATGGCCCTCTCTCTCCTGAATGTCGACGCGATCCGGACGGCGGATCGGTCGAGCGAACCCTACGACTACATGCTTGGCTCCGGCTTCCTGAAAGCCGACGCGGTCGCCGACCTGCGGCGTGACTTTCCGGCGATCGAGAAGCCGGGCTACCTCACCGTCGACGAGGTCCAGCTCAAGGGCCGGTTCCGTGACCTGATCACCGAACTCGAAAGCGAGGAACTGACCGAGGAGCTGTCGAAGCGCTTCGGCCGGGACCTGCATCCCTTCCCGCGCCTCACCACCATCATGAAGCGGTCGCAGCCGAAATACGGCACGATCCATACGGACGGGCCGTCCAAGGTGATGACGATGCTCGTCTACATGAACGACAATTGGGAGGCTGGCGAAGGCGGCCGTCTCCGCGTGCTCTACGACGGCGAGCATTTCGAGCCGTACAAGGTCGAGGTTCCGCCCGTGATGGGCACCGTCTTCGCTTTCCTTCGCGGCGACCAATCCTGGCACGGCCACCAGCCCTTCGTCGGCGAACGCAAGGTGGTGCAGATCGCCTGGGTCACCAATGCCGACGAACTCGCCCGCAAGAAGAAGCGCAATCGGGCCGCGCAATTCTTCAAGGGCATCTTCGGACGGTGACCGTTTCGGCCGCCTCTTCCCCTTTGCGGGAGAGGTCGCCGCAGGTTGCCATCCGTCACCTCGACCCGGTCCTCGTCGACCGCATCGCGGCCGGCGAGGTCGTGGAGCGGCCCGCCTCCGCTTTGAAGGAACTGGTCGAGAACGCGATCGATGCCGGCGCGAGCCGGATCGAGATCACGCTGGAGGCGGGCGGGCGCCGCCTCATCCGCGTCGTGGATGACGGGCACGGGATGGGCCCGGCCGACCTCGCCCTCGCGGTCGAGCGGCACGCCACCTCGAAACTGCCGGACGGCGATCTCTCCGACATCCGCACGCTTGGCTTCCGGGGCGAGGCCTTGCCCTCGATCGGCGCGGTCGCCCGCCTGTCGATCGTCTCGCGGAGGGCGGGCGACCCGTCCGGGCATGCGCTCGTAGTCGAGGCCGGCCGCAAGGGTCCGGTCCGGCCGGCGCCCGCCGCGCCCGGCACGCAGATCGAGGTCCGCGATCTCTTCACGGCGACCCCCGCCCGGCTGAAATTTCTGAGGACGGACCGGGCCGAGGCCCAGGCCGCCGCGGACGTGATCCGCCGCCTCGCCCTCGCCCATCCGGGCCTGCGGCTCTCGCTTGCGGGCGACCACCTCACCGCCTTCGACTATCCGGCCGAAGCCGTCACGCCGGACGGTTTCTTGCGCCGTGCCGCCCGGATCCTCGGCCCGGACTTCTCCGGCAATGCCGTCCTGGTCGCGGCGGAGCGCGAGGATATGCGGCTCCATGGCCATGCCGGCCTGCCGACCTTCCATCGCGGCGCCGCGACGCAGATCCACCTCGTGGTGAATGGCCGCCCGGTCCGCGACAGGCTCCTCCTCTCCGCCGTGCGGGGCGCCTATGCCGACGTGATGGCCGGCGACCGCCATCCGGTGCTCGCGCTACGGCTTGACTGCGACCCGGGCCGGGTCGACGTGAATGTCCATCCGGCCAAGACCGAGGTCCGATTCCGCGATCCGGCCTTCGTCCGGAGCCTCGTCGTCTCGGCGATCCGGGACGCCCTCGCCGGCGCCGGCTTCCGGGCGGCGACGACGGGCGGTAGCGGGGCCTTCGGCCTCATGCGCCATGGCGGGACTGGGCCGCGCCCCCATCTCCCGGAGCGGGGCCGCCCCGTCCATGGCTGGCAGGCGCCGCTCGCACCCGCCTCGACCAGCTCGGGCTTCAATGACTCCCCGCAGGCCGAATTCACGGCCTTCGCCGGCCCGGCGTCGCGCGAGGCGGAGGCGCTCTCGGACTCCACGGCCGACGCGGCCCCGCTCGGCGCGGCCCGCGCGCAGCTGCACGAGACCTACGTCGTCGCCCAGACCCGCGACGGGATCGTCATCGTCGACCAGCATGCGGCGCACGAGCGCCTCGTCTACGAGCGGCTGAAGCGCCAGCGCGCGGAGGAGGGCGTGGCCCGCCAGGCGCTCCTCATCCCCGAGATCATCGAACTCGACCCAAGCGCTTGCAGCCGCATCCTGGCGGAGGCCGATCTGCTCGGCGAACTCGGCCTCGCGGTCGAGGCCTTCGGGCCCGGCGCCGTGATGGTCCGGGAGGTTCCGGCGATTCTCGCGGGCGCGAACCTCGCCTGCCTCGTGCGCGACGTCGCCGACGCGCTCGAGGCCGACGAATCCGGCGCACGCGCCGGCGCGACCGAGACGCTCGGGCGACGCCTCGACGCGGTCGTCTCGCGAATGTCCTGCCACGGCTCGGTCCGGGCGGGCCGCCGCCTGAACGGGCCGGAGATGAACGCGCTGCTCCGCGAGATGGAGGCCACGCCCCTCTCCGGCCAGTGCAATCACGGCCGGCCGACCTATGTCGAGCTGAAGCTCGCCGATATCGAACGGCTGTTCGGGCGGCGCTGAGGCCGCTCAGGGCGCGACCAGTACCTGCTTGCACTCAGCCGGCAGGGCCGACATCCGGAGCGGAGGGCCGGGGACGCCCGGCGTCGGGAAAAGGTAGCCGGGCGAAAGCCACTTCTCAAGCTCGGCGCCGCAGCCGTCGTCGGCTTGCGGCGGGTCCTGATCCTTGCAGCCCTCCTGTCCGTCCGGGCAGGCGATGCGGATGTGGAAATGGTAGTTGTGGCCCCAGATCGGCCTGACCTTCCGCAGCCACGCCCGGTCCTGGCCAGCATCGCGGCAGAAGGCGCGCTTGATGGCCGGGTTGATGAAGATGCGGGCCACCTCCGGTTCGCGCGACACCGCCCGGATCAGTGCCAGATGCGCAGGCGTATACAGCGCCGGATCGACGTCCTCCCGGTCCTCGCGAACGAGATTCGTGGCCGACATCTCCTCGCGCTCCTTCCGCGACAGGCGCCGGTCCGGCATCGGGGTCAGCCAGATATCCGCGTCGAGCCCGACCTGGTGCGAGGCATGGCCGGTCAGCATCGGCCCACCGCGTGGTTGCGAGATGTCGCCGACCAGAAGGCCGGGCCAGCCGTTGATCTTGGGCACCCTCGCCGAAATGCGCTCGATCAGCGCGATCAGGTTGGGATGGCCCCAGTTCCGGTTGCGGGAGAGGCGCATCACCTGCCAGGTCTTGCCGTCCACCGGCAGCGCCGTGGCGCCGGCAACGCAGCCGCGCGAATAGAAGCCGATCGCGCGCGCCTCGAGATTAGCCGGCTTCGATTTTCGGCCGAAGAGTTCTTTGGCGGGCGTTGCCGGATCCGCTGGGTTCGCCAGTCGCGGCAGCGGCTTCGGCTCTACCTCGCCGGGCTCTTGCCCCGCGGCGGGGCCGGCCAGGGCGAAAGCCGCGACAAGGAGCGTGACAAACTGATTCGTTCGCATTCGCCATCGTAACGCGGGTTGTCGGCCCGAAACATGTCCAGCCAGGCGAGGAGGTCGCTTGGGACCCGGTCGACCCCGTGCGGAACCAGCAGTCTCTCCCTCACGTTCCCGTCCAGGCCCGAGGAGGAATTCATGGCAACAGCCGAGACGAGAGACGACGTCGTATCCGGCGGGTCGGCCGGATCGAGCCAGACCCTCATCGCGAGCGACCGGGTCGAGGGCACCGCCGTCCGACGCGCCAACGGCGAGACGATCGGCACCATCGAGCGGCTCGTGATCGAGAAGGTCTCCGGCCGCGTCGTCTATGCCGTGATGAATTTCGGCGGAGTCCTCGGCGTGGGCGAGGGCTCGCGTACGCTGCCCTGGTCGGTCCTCACCTACAACACGGACCTCGACGCCTATGAACTCGAACTCGCCGACGATCAGCTGAACCAGGCGCCGCACCGCCTGACGGAGGGGAGCGACCCCTCCTTCGACCGTGAATGGGAGGACCACGTCCACACATATTTCAACGCCTCTCCCTATTGGAACGAGGCCGTGCCGCGCGCGACGGAGGAGACCCGCAAGCCCTAGGGCAGGCGCCCTATTTCAGCGCGAAGACCTGGATCAGCGCCGGGGTCATGATGACGACGAAGAGGACGGGCAGGAAGAACAGGATCATCGGCACGGTCAGTTTCGGAGGCAGGCCAGCCGCCTTCTTCTCGGCCTCCGCCATGCGCTGATCCCGGCTCTCCTGCGAGAGGACCCGGAGCGCCGTGCCGAGGGGCGTGCCGTAACGTTCCGCCTGGATCAGCGCCGTCGTGACCGCCTTGACGCCGTCCAGCCCGGTCCGGCTGGCGAGGTTGTCATAGGCCTGCCGACGCTCCTGGAGATAGGAGAGTTCGGCCGTCGTCAGCGTAAGCTCCTCGGCGAGTGCGACGGATTGCGAGCCGACCTCCTGGCTCACGCGCCTGAAGGCTTGCTCGATCGACATGCCGGCTTCAACGCAGATGAGGAGAAGATCAAGCGAATCCGGCCAGGCGCGCCGGATCGAGAGCTGGCGCTTTGTGGTCACGTTCTTCAGGAAGATTTCCGGGGACTTCATGCCGAAAAACGTCGCGCCGATGATCATGCCGGCCCTGATCATGGTGGGCTGCCCGAAATCGTTCACGACGAAGAGATAGAAGGCCGAGGCGAGCAGGAAGGCGATGGGCAGGACCAGACGGAAGAACAGGAAGGTGACCTCGGCCTGAGGCCCCCGGAACCCGGCCATGGTCAGGTTCGCCCGCGCCGTTTCGGTCCCGAGCCAGTCGCCGAGTTTGAAACGGTCGACGATCTGCTTCATGTAGGCTCTGGGTGCCTGCCGCAGGACGACCTTCTGGCCTTGAGCCTTCGTCATCCGCTCGCGTTCCCGCGCCCTGATCCGTTCACGCTCGACCGCGACGGCCTTCATGCGCCGGGCGAGGCTGTCGCCCTCGACGAGCGGCAGAGCGAGGGTGATGACGGTTGCACCCGCCGCGAAGGCCGCGAGGAGCGCGGCCACGAATTGCGGTTCGGCGAGTTTCAGGAGGAGCTGGTACATGCGCTGGCCGCCCCTCAGAAATCGAAATTGATCATCTTGCGCATCACGGCGATGCCGATGGTCATCCAAAGCGCCGACAGCACGAGCGCGATCTTGCCGGCCGTGGTGAGCCAGAGAAGCTCGATGTAATTCGGACTGGTGATGTAGGTCATGATGGCGACGACGAAAGGCAAGGCGGCGATGATGGCGGCGGAGGCCTTGGCCTCCTGGCTCATCGACTGCACCTTGCTCTTCATCCTCTTGCGCTCGCGGAGCACCCGGGAGAGATTTCCGAGCGTCTCCGACAGGTTGCCGCCCGCCTTCGACTGGATGCCGATCACGATCCCGAAGAAGTTCGATTCCGCGACGGGCACGCGCTCGTAGAGCTTCATCACGGCTTCGGAAATCGGTATGCCCATCGCCTGTTGCTCGACGACGTAGCGGAACTCCGTCCGCACGGGTTCCTGCGCCTCGTTCGCGATCACGCGCAGGCAATCGTTCAGAGGCAGGCCCGACCGGATGCCGCGGACGATCACGTCCATGGCGTTCGGCAATTCCTCGAGGTAGCGGTTGATGCGCTTCTTCTTGCGGTAGCCCAGCACCCAGCGCGGCAGGCCGAATCCGCCGACGAAGAGACCGCCGAGGCCTGCGATCGGCTCGCCGGTGAACACATACAGCAACAGGCCGAGCGCAGCGCCCGACGCGATGCTCACCGTGACGAACTTCTTCTTCGTCCAGGACAGGCCGGCATGTGCCAGGCGCTGCTCGAGCGTGACCTTGTTTCGGGCCTTCTCGCGCTTCTCGACATCCTTCAGGCTCTGGGCGACCTGATCGCGGCGGTTGACGCCGGTGGACTTGTCGGTGCGACGGTCGGGTTTCTCCGAGCCGACGAGCATCTTCTGACGCTTTTCCGCGCGAGCGCTGCCCGAGAGGAGAGGATAGAGAAAGACGTAGGCGACACCCCCCGCGGCAGCGGCCGCGAGGATCACGGCGGCCAGCATGCTGGTATTCATGTCCGGTCACCTCGCCGGGCGGGCGCCATGGTCATGCCGCCCGGTCCTTCTCCGCTACTTCCATGGCGTCGAGAGCGGCAGCGAGACGGCCTTCCTCGCCGTAATAGCGGGCCCGTTCCCAGAAGCGCGGCCGGCCGATCCCGCTCGAGCGATGGCGGCCCGTCAGGCGACCGGAGGCATCCTCGCCGGTGATGTCGTAGGTGATCACGTCCTGGGTCGTGATGACGTCGCCCTCCATGCCGATCACCTCGGTGATATGCGTGATGCGGCGGGAGCCGTCGCGAAGGCGGGCGGCCTGGATGACGACGTCGATGGACGTCGCGATCATCTCCTTGATGGTGCGGGACGGTAGCGAGAAGCCGCCCATGGTGATCAGCGATTCCATACGGGACAGGCATTCGCGGGGAGAGTTCGAGTGGACCGTCCCCATCGAGCCGTCATGACCGGTATTCATCGCCTGGAGGAGGTCGAACGCCTCCGGGCCGCGGACCTCGCCGACGATGATCCGCTCCGGCCGCATGCGGAGGCAGTTGCGGACGAGGTCGCGCATCGTGACCTGGCCCTGGCCTTCGAGGTTCGGCGGCCGCGTCTCGAGCCGCACGACATGAGGCTGCTGCAGCTGCAATTCGGCCGCGTCCTCGCAGGTGATCACCCGCTCGTCGCGCTCGATATAGTTTGTCAGGCAATTGAGCAGGGTCGTCTTGCCCGAACCCGTGCCGCCGGAGATGACGACGTTGCACCGGACCTTGCCGATGATCTCCAGCACCCTCGCGCCCTCCGGCGAGATCGCGCCGAAGCGGACGAGCTGATCGAGGGTGAGCTTGTCCTTCTTGAACTTCCGGATGGTGAGGGAGGGTCCGTCGATCGCGAGCGGCGGCGCAATGACGTTCACGCGGGAGCCGTCGGGCAGGCGGGCGTCGCAGATCGGGGAGGCCTCGTCGACCCGCCGGCCGACCTGGCTGACGATCCGCTGGCAGATATTCATCAGCTGCTGATTGTCGCGAAAGCGGACATTCGTCAGCGTGATCTTGCCGGCGACTTCGATATAGGTCTTGCCGGCGCCATTGACCATGATGTCGGCGATGTCGTCGCGCGCCAGCAACGGCTCGAGGGGGCCGTAGCCGAGCACGTCGTTGCAGATGTCGTCGAGCAATTCCTCCTGCTCGGCGATCGACATCACCACGTTCTTCAGCGCGATGATCTCGTTGACGATGTCGCGGATCTCGTCGCGGGCGGATTCCGCATCGAGGCGCGACAGCTGCGACAGATCGATGGCCTCGATCAGCGCGCCGAAGATCATGCTCTTCGTCTGGTAGTATTCGTCGGACTTCCGGCGCTCGGGCGGAGGCGTGACGACGAGTTCCGGGCCGGGCTCGATCCGCCGTGGACCCAGTTCGGGCTCCGCCAGAACCGGGATGGGCATCGTGGGAGAAGCCGCGTCGCGCGGGCCCGTTCCGATGGCCGGAGCCGGCGCGGGCTGACCCGAGGCTGTGCGTTTGCCGAACATGAGGAGGATTCCGGCCGGGCTCAGGACGCCTTGCGGCGGGAGAGCTTGGAGAGGATGGGATCGAAGAGGCCGGGCCGGACCCGCTTCTGCTCGGCCCGCCCGGTGATTGCGGCGCCCAGCATCGCGAAGACCTCGGCGTGTTTCGAATTCGGCTGCACCTCGGCAATCATTTGGCCGTTATTCGCCGCCGTCCCGAAGAGCGCGGGCTCGTGGGTCAGGATGGCGGCGAGATCGGTCCCGATCGCCTTGGCGAATTCGCCGGCCGCGATCTCGGGCCGCTTCGGCATCCCGGTCTGGTTCAGCACGACCCGCGGCCTCGCGTCGTTCGGCCGGGTCGCCTTCAGGTTGTCGAACAGGTTCTTCGTGTTGCGGAGCGAGGCGAGATCCGGCGTCGACACGATGAGGATCTCGTCCGACGACGCGACCAACCGGCGCGACCAGGCCGTCCAGACATGAGGGACGTCGAGCACGATGGTCGGCACCGAGGCCCGCAGGATGTCGATCAGGCCGTCGAGCGCGGTCTCGGTGAGGTCGGTGGTCCGCTCCAGCATCGCGGGTGCCGCGAGGAGGGACAGGTTGTCGGAGCATTTCGACAGAAGCCGGTCGACGAGATTGGCGTCGAGCCGGTCGGGCGCGAAGATCGCCTCCGCGATGCCCTGAGGCGGGTCCTGGTTGAAATCGAGCCCAGCCGTTCCGAACGCGATGTCGAGATCCGCGATCACGGTCTGGGTCTGCTGGTTCCGGGCGATCGCCCAGCCGATATTATGCGCGATCGTCGAGGCCCCGACCCCGCCCTTGGCGCCCAGGACCGCGAGCGTGCGTCCGAGCGGCTCGGAGCCGGGTGTCGTGAAGAGCTCGGAGGTCGCCCGGACGAAGTCGAGCGTCGAGATCGGCGCGATGAGATATTCGCTGACGCCGCGGCGAACCATCTCGCGGTAGAGGAGGACGTCGTTGACGTGGCCGATCACGAGGACCCTCGTGCCGGCATCGCAGACCGCGGCGAGCTGATCGAGCGAGGCCAGGATGCCGGTGCGCTCGCTCTGGAATTCGAGTACGACCACGTTCGGCGTCGGCGCCTGCCGGAACGCCTCGACCGCCGCCGGCCCACCGCCCATATGGACCTTCACATGCGCCTTCTGCATGCGCCGGTCCGCGGCCGCCGCGTCGATCGTCTCGGCGATCGCGGCAGTCTCGCAAAAGGCCTGCAGCGTGACCCGCGGCAAGGGCGCGATCAACGAGCCCTGCGTCTCGGTGGCGTCGGACATGACGGTCAACTCCATCCCGGTTTCGGGCGCTATTGCGAGACGCCCGAACTCACGGACATCTGCTGCTGCTTCCAGTTCGTGGAGGGGTCCTGCCCCTGTCGGATCTGCCCGAAATTATACATCCGGCGTCCCGTATCCGGCGGCGTCTCGTGCCTGCCGCGAACGAGATCGACGGGATCGGCCACCTGAGAGGCGAAGTTCGCCTGATGGGCGCAGCCGAAATTCCAGTATTGCTCGTTCTTGGCGCTGCGCTCCCCATCGCTCACGCCCAGATCATCGGGCCACAAGCCGCATTTCGAGGCGACCTTGGCCTGGAGCCGGCGGAAGGTGAGGCGGATCGGCGAGGCGACCGCCGGATCGTTCGGATGGTAGGATTGCACGGACAGCCGGCCTCCGGCGGATTGCCGGATCTGCTGGAGCGCCTCGCGCGTGTTCGGATTCGTGCCGTGGCCCGTCGGCACCTGCGCGATCATCACGCCGGAGCCGTATCGGCGGTATTCCGCCATGTAATCCGAGACGTCCTGGCGTCCCCGGGCGACCAGCCCTCGGGAGCCCTCGACGAAGACGTCGAGCACGCGCGACCCGTCCGTCAGCATGATCGGATGACGGTCGCGGAAATCCGAGGGGTAGAGCGAACCCGTGATCTCCTGGCGGGTCTGACAGCCCGCGAGGGCCGGCAGCGTTGCCGCGAGAAGGGCTAGGCTCAAGGAGCGGAAGCGAGAGGTCGAGGCAATCGGGTGAGGGAACGGCATGAGGTCCTCCGTCGGCCGTCGGCCGTGATGGCCGCGGCTCGGCGTCAGGTTGCGCGAGTCAGTCCGTGATGAAGCCGAAGCGGCCCGAAAGCCCCCTCCCGCCGCCGGGGCCGGCGACGCCGTAGAGCTTGTTCAACCGTCCGAGCAGGATGGCCTGGGGGTCGGTCGCGTCCTGGAAGCCGTCGTCGGGCCGAACGGCCTGGGCGCTTTCCATGGGCTTGGCGATGAAGGGCGTGACCATGATCATCAGCTCGCTGTCGCGACGCTGGAAGTCGCGCGACCGGAACAATGCGCCCAGGATCGGCAGGTTGATGAGGCCCGGGACGCCCTGGATCGACTGGTTCGATTGCGAGCTGATGAGACCGGCCGTCACCATCGTGCCGCCGGAGGGCAATTCGACGGTCGTGGTCTGTTTCCGAGTGCGGAAACCGGGCGAGCGGGTCACCGCGTCCTGGTTGTCGCGATCGATCTCGCTCACCTCGGTCGCGACCCGAAGGCTGATGCGGCCTTCGGAGAGCACGATCGGCGTGAAGGCGAGCGACACGCCGTAGGGCTTGTAGGTAACGGTCGGGGTGCAGACGCCGCTCGACCCGCCCGTTCCGCCGGCGCAGGAGTTGATGACGATCGGGATTTCGCCGCCCGCCAGGAAGCTCGCGGATTCCCCCGAGATCGCGACCAGCGTCGGCTCGGCCAGGACCCGCGACACGCCGGCCCGTTCGAGGGCCGTCAGGGTGCCACCGATCGACGCGTTGGCATTGCCATACTGACCCGAGATGGTCGTCCCGCCAGAACCGTTCAGATTGGCGAGGAGCCCGGAGCCGAATCCGGTCAGGCCGGAGGCCGGGTTGACGAACTGTCCGGCGGTGTCGAGCACGTTCCAGTTCCCGCCGACATTGACGCCGAGCTGCTTCAGCGCCGTGCGGGCCATCTCGACGACGGTCACCTTCACCATGACCTGGTCGCGGCCGTTGATCGTGATCGCGTTGATGACCGCGCCGGATACCCCGCCCGACCCGGCGCCGCTTGCGACCGCGCCGGCACCTGCTGCCGAGGCGCCGGTACCGCCGCCTGAGCCGCCTCCCTGCCCGACGAAGGCGCGGGCGATGTCCATGGCCTGCTGCGCATCGCCGGCATTCGCGACGTTGCCGATGAGCAGGATGGAGTCCCCTGCAGCCTTGACCTCGACACGGGCGCTCGGGATGGCGCTGCGAAGTGTCTGACGCAGGACGTTGAGATCGCGTCCGACATTGACCTCGAGCGAGGTGATCTGCCGGCCCTCGGCGTCCAGCACGAAGACCGACGTGGCACCGTTCGAGACGCCGATCAGGAAGATCTTGCGGGTGGAGCGCACGACCGCGTTCGCCACGGCCGGGTTCGCGACGAAGACCTCCTTGGCGTCCCGGGGGAGGTCGATGAAGACGGAGCGGCCGATCGAGAGATCGAGGCGGCGCGAGGTGCCATCCTGAGAGCCGGTTCCTGCTCCGGCCTGACCGAGGCCGAGCCGCGGCTCGGCAGCGCCAGCGGCGGGCGGCAGCAGGGCGAGGGCCGGGATCATCAACGCGACATGCCGGGCGAGCGCAGGGCGTGACCGTTTCATCATGGGATCCACTCTTTGATCGGTCGACGGTTCAGCGACGGGCGCTCTGGCGGGAGACGCCATAGCGGACCACGGTGACGCTGCCGTCGGACTTGTCTTCCCGGGTGATTTCCGTCTGGCCGGCATCGGCGAGGCTTCGGAGCGCGAGCGAGAGCTGCCCGGTCTTCTGTGCCAGTGCGAGAGCCTCCGCCTGACTTGGCGTGACCTCGAGGGTCGCGGTCTCGCCGCTCACGACCTTCTCGCCGTTGCGCTCCTGGATGTTCTGGCCGATGGCCAGGATCCGAACGTTCGGCAGGATGGTTTCGGACAGCTGCACATCGACGCCACCCGACTTCGAGGCCTCGTCGTCGCGGTAGGTCCGCAGGATGTCCACGCGGTCGTTCGGCAGGATGAACCCGCCGGCCGACGTTGCTCCCCGGGTATCGATGGAGATCGCGACCGCCCTCATGCCCGACGGCAGGATGGCGGACATGAAGGCGTTGGAATTCGCCTTGACCAGCTTCTCGCGCCGAACCGGCTCCCCGGCCAAAGAAGCCTGTCGCACGATCGAGCCGGTGAATTCCTCGAGGCCGCCGGGCGCCTGCGCCTTGGTGATGGAGCCCGTCGGCACGTAATCGCTCGGCCAGGACTGCCAGCGCAGATCGCCTGGCCGCAGGGTCTGCCCGACCGGCAATTCCGAGGTGGCGACGAGAACGTCGACCGTGCTCACCGGGGCCACCTTCTCGACCACCACGGTTTCGGTCGGTGTCGATTGCATCATGAGCATGGCGGCAAGGCCGGCTGCTCCGAGTGCGATAGCGAGGACGATGAGACGGGCGGGCTTCATGGCTGACTTCCGACGCAACAGCTCTGCGGCGGCGCCCACAATGTGCCTTCAATGGTCAAAACATGGTTAACCAGCTCTCACAGGTTACTTGCTTCGGAAAGGATCGATTTACCCAAATCTGTTCAGGTTTGTAAACGATCCCGCAAGCCGGGAGCGGTTGCTTGTCGCTGCAGTCGGCAAGGTGCCGGCAGCGACTTCAGAGAGGAAGGAACCGGGTTTCTGAATGGGACGGGAAGGCGCCTGCGGTCAGGGTGTCAGCGCCGTCAGCCACAACTCCGAATGGGGATAGACTGCGAGTGCGGCGGCCGCGAGCGCGATCCCGTATGGGACGCCTGTCCGGTGGTCGTGGAGATGGGCCAGCCAGCCCCAACGGGCCGCGAAGGCCGGCAGGGGATGCTGCCGGATCGCGAGAAGTCCGAGCGTCAGGACACCGCCGGCGATGGCCGCGATCACGAGATAGTCGACCAGAACGCCGAAGCCGAGCCAGAGCGCGGTCGCCGCCGCGAACTTGGCGTCTCCGCCGCCGATCCAGCCCAGAGCGAACATCGAGAAGGTGACGACCAGGATGAGCGCCCCGGCTGCCAGATGCATGACGAGGGCATCAAGGCTCAGCCCGGCCAACCCCGCCATCACACCGAAGGCGAGAACGAGCGCGATCGCGATCTTGTTCGGAATGGTCATGGTGAGGAGGTCGCTGGAGGCCGCATACGCCATCAGCGAAGGAAATACGACGAGGAGGGTCAGCTCGACCATCGGCCTGGAACCCTGCATCCGACGGAGCGGATCGTTACATGTTTTTGGCCCGGCGAAAGCCGGGCCAGGGGTCACGGAATCGACGGTTCCTCTTTGAGGCGCCGTCCCAGATCCACTGCTGCTTAGAGCTTGTCGCCAATGGAGGTGAAGGCAGCGTTGAGCTTCGTGCCGATCGTCTGCAGTGCGACGATGATCACGACGGCGATGAGGGCAGCGATCATGCCGTATTCGATGGCGGTCGCGCCGGATTCGTCCTTCGCAAAACGCTTGATGAGATGTGCCATTGTCGTACTCCTGGTCTGTCCCGGTTGGTCTCGGTCAAGTCCGCCGGGCGCTGCAATCAGGCTCGATCGGAACCGACCCTGAAACTAGGCGACGCGCGTTTCGACATAGTTAAGTTGGCCGTCGAAACGACCTTGGCCGGGCTTCGGCGCCGCGATAGTTAACATTTGATCGATAAGCTCTGCATCGATCTCGATCCTATTCTGCCGCCGAGTCAGTGCTGGGGAACTGGCATCAAGTGGTTGGGGGTATCCGGCCTGCGGGCGGCACGGGCCTGCTTGTTAGCCGATCCTTCACCAAATCGTCGGATCCTGTCGCACAGCGTGGACAGGATGGATGCGTCATGAGTCAGCGGGCCCGCATCGGGACGTCGTTAGTCGCGGCTTCAATGGCTCTCGTCGCCTCGCCGTTTGCGCTCTCGGCGCGAGACGCCGTTCGCGAGGTGCCGGCGGTGGCCAGCCCACCCGCCGTGGTCGCACCGGCTGCAACCCCCGCTGCCGCGTCGCCGGAGATTGCCCGCTCACGTCCGACTGCCGAACGGGGCGCCCTGCAGGTCACGGTCGACCGCGCCAAGGTCATTCGCCTGCCTGAGCGGACCCAGACCGTCGTGATCGGCAACCCGGCCATTGCCGACATGGCGATCCAGAAGAACGGGATCGTGGTCGTGACCGGCAAGAGCTATGGGACCACGAACCTGATCGCTCTCGATGCGACCGGGAACGTGCTGGCCGAATCGACCGTCAGCGTGGCGGCCGCGACCGATGCCGTGATCGTCGTGCAGAGAGGTCTCGAGCGGCAATCCTATTCCTGCACGCCCAAATGCCAGCCCTCCGTGGCGCTGGGCGACGCCAACACTTATTTCAGCGAAAATCGCGGTCAGGCGGAATCCCGAAACCAGTTCGCCACGTCCAAGTGACCGGTCTCTCGACGGCGCCGCGTGTAAGATCGGTCTAACTTTCCGGAAAACATTCGCCGCTAAAGCTGGAGCAGAGAGGCCAAAGGGAGAGCCGCTCTCGCGGGATGAATGTGATGACGACGTCCATACAGCGGAAAGCCGCACCCGTCCGCCGCTCCATCTTGACCGCGTTCCGGCGATCGGAAAGCGGCGCAACGGCCGTCGAATTCGGCTTCCTGGCACTTCCGTTCCTGTTCCTGATGTTCGCGATCATGGAGATCGCCATGGTGTTCTGGTCGACGCAGGTCCTCGAGACCGCCGTGGCCAATGCGGCACGCCAGATCTACACGGGTCAGTTCCAGACCGATTCTGCGAACGCGAACAAGACGTCGGCGGAACTCGCCACCACGTTCAAGAACAATCTGTGTTCGAACGTCACCACTCTGTTCGACTGCAGCAAGGTGGCGATTGATATTCGGCCGGCGAGCTTCTCCGACTCGCCCCCCTCCCCCATCAAGACGACGGGCGCGGCGAAGACCTACGACCCGAGCGGCTTCGGCTACCAGGCCGTGGGCGCGAAGCAGATCGCGCTCGTGACGGCGGCAATGGAATACCCCGTCATGGTCAAGATGCTCGCCGGGACGGCGGGTCTCACCAACGGCAACCGTATCATCATGGCGACGGCCGCCTTCAAGACCGAACCCTACACGCCGTGAGGTCTCTGATGCTCGCCCTCGCCCTCGACGGAATACGGGCTCGCGCCCATTCCCTGGCCCGTCGTGCCATCCTCTGGCCCCGTGCCGTCGAAGGGGTCGCAGCGGTCGAATTCGCGCTCATCCTGCCCGTTATGGTGGTCCTGTTCTTCGGGTTGTCCGAGGTCACGCTCGCCGTCAATATCGACCGGAAGCTGACACTCCTAACACGCAGCCTGGCAGATCTCTCGTCACGGACGCGCGACCTCACGACGAGCGAGATGAACATCGTCTTCGGAGCGGCAGGCGCGATCATGCGGCCTTACAATACGCCTGCTCCGCAAATGGTCGTCTCCTCGATCGCCGTGACGAAGAGCGGATCGACCTACAGCGGCGCTGTCGAATGGAGCTGCCCCAAGAACCTGCCCCAGAAAGCCAGCAACGAAACGCAGGGTGCCTTCGACGCGAGGACCATCAACGACCTCAAACTCCGAAAGAAGGGGGACCCCTACGCCGTGCCCGCCGGCTTTCAGTCGGACACGACCAAGTCCTTCATCCTCTCCGAGGCGCAATACCTCTATGTCCCGGTTTTCGGGCAGTATTTCGCTCCCACGGGCAAGCGGCTGAACGAAAGCACGCCTTGGCCCGTGCGCGACAACGACCGGGTGACGGGGCCGAGTTCCTGCCCCTGACCGGGCGGAAGTCTTCCGGCGCCGTCAGAGCGTCTGGTTGTAGGCGCCGACCTCGGGATGCTCCCGCAGGATCTGGTCCACCGCCGCAAACATCTCGCGAAGCCGCGCCTCGGAGACCGGGCTTTCGACCACCACGACGAGTTCCGGCTTGTTCGACGAGGCTCGCACAAGCCCCCAAGTCCCGTCCTCTGACACGACCCGGACGCCGTTGACGGTGATGAGGTCGCGGATGGACTGACCGGCCATGGTGTCGCCCCGTTCCTTCATCTCTTGGAATCGCCGCAAGACCTTGTCGACGATCCCGTATTTCACCTCATCGGCGCAATGAGGCGCCATGGTCGGCGAGCCCCAGGTCTTCGGCAGGGCGGCATAGAGGTCCGACATGCCCTGGCCGGGGCTCCGGTCCATCATGTCCAGGATCGCGATGGCGGTGACGAGCCCGTCGTCATAGCCGCGGCCGACCGGCGCATTGAAGAAGAAGTGACCCGACTTCTCGAAGCCGGCCAGTGCGTTCAGGTCCTTCACGCGGCGCTTGATGTAGGAATGGCCGGTCTTCCAGTAATCGGTCTTGGCTCCGAGCTCGAGCAGCACCGGGTCGGTCAGGAAGAGGCCGGTCGATTTCACGTCGACCACGAATTGCGAGGGCCCGTGCACGCGGGTCAGGTCGCGCGCCAGCATGGCGCCGATCTTGTCGGCGAAGATCTCCTCGCCATGCTCGTCGACGACGCCGCAGCGGTCGCCGTCGCCGTCGAAGCCGAGGCCGACATCCGCCCCGTGCTCCTTCACGGCAACCGACATGGCATGGAGCATCTCCATGTCCTCGGGATTCGGATTGTAGCGCGGGAAGGTGTGGTCGAGCTCGGCATCGAGCGGCACCACCTCGCAGCCGAGCGCGGCCAGGATCTGGGGGGCGAAGGCGCCGGCCGTGCCGTTGCCGCAGGCCGCCACGACCTTCAGCTTGCGCTTCAGCTGCGGGCGCGTCGTGAGATCGGCAATGTAGCGAGCCGGAAGGTCGGCGATGAACGCGTAGGAGCCACCGCCCGGAAGATCGAAATCGCCCGCCAGCACGATGTCGCGGAGCGCGCCCATCTCGTCCGGCCCGAAAGTGACGGGACGCTGGGAGCCCATCTTCACGCCGGTCCAGCCATTGTCGTTATGCGAGGCCGTGACCATCGCGACCGCCGGGACGTCGAGCGCGAATTGCGCGAAATAGGCCATCGGCGACATGGCCAGGCCGATGTCGTGGACCTTGCAGCCACCCGCCATGAGGCCGGTGATCAGCGCGTATTTGATCGCCGAGGAATAGCTCCGGAAGTCGTGGCCCGTCACGATCTCGCGCTTGACGCCCATGCGGCCGATCAGCGTGGCGAGCCCCATGCCGAGCGCCTGCACGCCCATGAGGTTCAACTCGGGCGGCTTCGGCGAACCAGGATGGCCGAACCACCAGCGCGCGTCGTATTCGCGAAAGCCGGTCGGCTTCACGAGCGGCAGCGACTCGAAGGCCGCGGTGTTCGGCTGCAGGTCGGGACGCGGCTTCGGATACATGCAGGGAGGGTCTTCCAGACAGGAGGCGCGAGGTGTCGGCTCTAGCGGATAGGCCGGCAAAAGGGAAACCATCCGCGACATCGGACCCGGGTCCCCGCGGGTTGCCGATCAGGGGACGTCGTGCAAACCCGAGGCTTGAGAGAAGCGAGGCCCGCGTGCTCGACACACATACCCCATCCAATCCTCTCCTCGCGCCATGGGACGCGCCCTTCGGCGCGCCTCCTTTCGCGGCGATCGAGGTCGAGCATTTCGCCCCGGCTTTCGAAGCTGCGCTCGCCATGAACAGGGCCGAGATCGCCGCGATCCGGGACGCGACGGAGGAGCCGATCTTCGAGAACACGATCGCGGCGCTGGAGCGGGCGGGCCGCGTGCTCGACCGCGTCTCGGGGGTCTTCTTCAACCTCACAGGCGCCGACACGAACGACGCGTTGAAGGCGGTCGAGCGCGAGCTTTCGCCGGTCCTGTCGCGCCATGCGAGCGCCATCTACCTCGACGACGCCCTGTTTCGCCGGATCGACAGGCTGCATGCGGAGGCCGACGCAATCGGGCTCGACGCGGAGCAGCGGCGTGTGCTGGAGCGCTACCATCGCGTCTTCCGCCGCCAGGGCGCCGGCCTGCCGGACGAGGCCCGTGCGCGCCTGGCCGAGATCGGCGAGCGCCTCGCGGTCCTGGGCACGCGCTTCGGACAGAATGTGCTGGCGGACGAGCAGGATTACACGCTCGTGCTCGAGAGCGAGGAGGACCTTGCCGGGCTGCCGGACTACTGGCTCGCGGCTGCAAAACAGTCAGCCCAGGACCGTGGCCTTCCGGGCCACGTCCTCACGCTGTCGCGCTCCTCGATCGAGCCCTTCCTGCAATATTCCACCCGTCGTCACCTCCGCGAGCAAGCGTTCCGGGCCTGGACGCGCCGGGGCGAGCGCGGCGGCGACACCGACAACCGCGAGATCGTCGCCGAAACCGTGAAACTGAGGGCCGAGCGTGCCCGGCTGCTCGGATTTCCGAGTTTCGCCCATTTCCGGCTCGACGACACGATGGCGAAGACGCCCGAGGCCGCGCAGGAATTGCTGCGGGCCGTCTGGTCGCCGGCCCGCGCGCTCGCGGAGCGGGAGGCCGCGGACCTGCAGGCGCTCGCCGACCGTGAAGGGGTCGCGATCCGGATCGCCCCCTGGGATTGGCGCCACTACGCGGAGCGCGTCCGCAAGGAGCGCTTCGACCTCGATGCCGCGGCCGTGAAGCCCTATCTCGGGCTCGAGGGCATGATCGCGGCTGCGTTCGACTGCGCCTCGCGGCTCTTCGGCCTCGGCTTCAACGAGCGAGCGGACGTGCCGCGCTACCATCCGGACGTGCGGGCCTGGGAGGTCACCGACCGGGACGGCGCAACGATCGGCCTCTTCTACGGCGATTATTTCGCGCGCTCATCGAAGCGATCCGGGGCCTGGATGAGCGGGTTCCGCGGGCAGCGGCGGCTCGACGGTGACGTGCGGCCGATCGTGGTCAACGTCATGAACTTCGCCCAAGGCTCCGGCGAGATGCCCACGCTGCTCTCCTTCGACGACGCCCGCACGCTCTTCCACGAATTCGGCCACGCCCTGCACGGGCTTCTGTCCAACGTGACCTACCCGTCGCTCGCCGGGACCAGCGTGTCGCGCGACTTCGTCGAATTCCCGTCCCAGCTCTTCGAGCATTGGCTCGAGCAACGCCCCGTGCTGTCACGTTTCGCCCGGCATCACAGGACGGGCGAGCCCATCCCGGATTCGCTGATCGACCGCATCCTGGCGTCGCGGAAGTTCAACCAGGGTTTCACGACCGTCGAATACGTCTCCTCGGCCCTGGTCGACCTCGACTTCCACCTCCTGCCCTCGGCCGACAATATCGACGTCTCCGACTTCGAGCGGCGCTCGCTCGAGGCCATCGGCATGCCGGAGACGATGACGATGCGTCATCGCACGCCGCATTTCGCGCATGTCTTCGCGGGCGACGGCTACGCCTCCTCCTATTACAGCTACATGTGGTCCGAGGTGCTGGATGCCGACGGCTTCGGGGCCTTCGAGGAGGCCGGCGACATCTTCGATACCGAGACCGCGCGACGCCTGGAGGACTACGTCTATTCGGCCGGCGATCTCAGGGATCCCGAGGATGCCTATCGGGCCTTCCGGGGCCGGCTCCCCTCCCCCGACGCACTGCTCCGCCAGCGCGGTCTCGCACCGGTCCGGACGCAAGGCGGCATGTAGCTCAGCGGAAGAAGACGAGAGTCACGAGCGCGAAGAGCGGGAGCAGGATCCCGCCCGACCAGAGCAGGTATCCACCGAAGCTCGGCATGCGGATGCCGCGCTCCTTCGCGATCGCGTAGACGAGGAGGTTCGGGGCGTTGCCGATATAGCTGTTAGCGCCCATGAACACGGCCCCGGTCGAGATCGCCGCGAGGGTCGCGGAGAGCGGCCCCATCAGTCGCACCGGGTCGCCACCAGCCAGTTCGAAGAAGACGATGTAGGTCGGCGCGTTGTCCAGGAATGACGACAGCAGACCCGTGAGCCAGAAATAGGCGGCCGGATTGGGCGATCCGTCCGGGCGCGACACGAGCGCGAGCAGTCCGGAGAACGCCCCTTCAGGCCCAGCCGCGAGCGCCGCCGCCACCGGGATCAGGCAGATGAAGATGCCGGCGAAGATGATCGCGACCTCGGCGATCGGGTGCCAGCTGAACTCGTTATCCAGGCGGTTCCGTCGCGGCGTGAGCGCGAGCGAAAGAAGCGCCAGCGCGACCATGGCGCCGTCCCGCACGAGGTTCTGGGTTTCCAGCGGCACCCCCGCGATGGTCAGGCCGGTGCCGGGCCGCCACACGCCCGAGAGCGCGATCGCGCCGACGAGGAGCGCGAGGAGGATGAGGTTGAGGCCGCCTCGGAGCCGAAGCGGCGCATCGTCGGGCGTGGGGTCGCGGCGCGGGTTCCCATCCTGACGGTAGAGCCAGGTATCGAGGGCGAAGAAGACGACGAGGAGGATCGCAGCCGCGAAGGCGGTCTCCAGAGCGAGTTCGCGGGTCGTCCAGAAAAAGTCGACGCCGCGCAGGAAGCCGAGGAAGAGCGGCGGGTCGCCGAGGGGGGTCA
>NZ_CAXTAZ010000060.1:0-27828 GCF_964242715.1 uncultured Enterovirga sp. | reverse complement strand
TCCCCTGAGCGCCCAGGCGCTCGCGCCCGGCCGGCCCTCAGGGGCGGCTAAGAAGGAGGAGGTTCGAAAGGAGGAGGCACGCCCGCCGGCGCGGATGCGGCACCGGTCCCGGCGCTATCAGGGTGCGTCAGGCGCACGGCCATCCTCGTCGCCCGGAGCAATGGTCCGGGCCGGTTTTGTGTAGCCGCCCTGCCCGTCGCAAGCAAGGCGCGTACGGCTGCCACCTTTGCCATTCCGGGGCTCGCCAGAGGCGAGAACCCGGAAACCACGGCTTGAACGCGGTGTGAACCGTCTTCCATTTGACGCGCTTCCGTGGGTTCCGGGTTCCGCTGCGCGGCCCCGGAATGACGGAGTGGGGTCAGTACACGTAGCGCAGCCCCGCGAAGACGCTTCTGCCCTCGCCCGGGTAGAAGATCGTCGTGGGTACAAGGCGGGCATTCGTGACCGCGCCGACATCGCTGATGAAGCGGCGGTCGGCGAGGTTGCGGGCGTCGAGATAGACCGAGAGGCCGCGGCCGAGATCGATTCCGGTCTGCACGCCGATGAGGCTGTAGCCTGGCACCTTCGAGGTGTTGGTGTGATCCGCGAACGGGCCCTCCGGCACCCAGTCGAGGGCGAGCGCGATGTAGAAGCCGTTCGGGTGTCGGTAGGCGAGCGTGGTCCGCAGCACGTGGCGCGGGATGCCGCCGATCTGGTTGTCGCCGTAGACGCGGTCCCGCACGAAGCGGAAGTCGTTGTAGGTCCAGACCTGCGAGACCGACAGCACGTCGCCCGCACCCGGACCCGAGACGTCGCGAAGGAGGTCGGCCGAAAGGCCGAGCTCGATCCCCTGGTGCAGCGTCCGGTCGGCGTTGAAGGTCGCAGCCGGGATACCAAGCGCGGCATTGGTGTTGAAGTTGATGAGCTCGTCCCGAACCGTCGAGCGATAGAAGGTGACATCCCAGCGCATCCTCTCCCACGAACCTCGGGTCCCGACCTCCGCCGTCCAGGCCTTCTGGGCCTGGAGCGGCACGAATGTGAGGCCGCTGACGTTGCTCTGGGCGAGGTCGGAGAAATCCGGCACGTCGCGCGACCTCGTGACGTCGGTGAAGAACTGGATGGTCGGCGCCGGCTGGTAGAGGAAGCCGACCTTCGGGTTGAACCCGTCGTAATCGCGGTCGGCCGCCCCGTTCGCGCGCGTGAACAGGTTCCGGAGGTCGCGCTCGTGGTGGAAGAGCTTGGCGCCGGTCATGAGGGCGAGTTCGGGCGTGATCCAGAAGCGGTTGTCGAGATAGCCCTCGTAGTTCTGGGCGCTCTGCCGGGCACTCGCGGTGAGGCCGCCGCGCTGGCCCTGGACGTTGACGTATTGCAGCGCCGAGTTCCGGCCCCCGAAGGCGCGGGCGCCGACGACGAGATCGTTGCGATGCCCGGCGATGTCGAAGGTGCCGGACCAGCGCGGCGCGACCCCATAGGTCGAGCCGTCCTGGTCGACGACCTGGAAGATCGGGTGGAAGAGCCGCTTGTGGATGAACCAGGAATCCACGTCGAGTTGTCCGGTCTCGAGCGCGAAGGAGGTGCGGTTCGCGATCCGCTCGCTCGAGACATCCCGCTTCTGGTTGCCGGAGATCACCGCGGCCGCCGCCCGCCGCGGGAAGGTGAGGGCGTCGAAGAGGTCGAGCGTGCCCGGCAGCTTTTGGCGGGTCAGGGATGTGTTGAGATAGAAGCGCGTCTCGATCCCGGGTGCGATCTGGTAGCCGAGATTCGCGTTGATCTGGGTGTAATCCTGGTTCTGGTGCGCCCGGAAGCCGTCCTGGTGCGACTGAGTGGCGTTGATCAGAACGTCGACGGGTCCCTCGGTTCGCGAGGCCTGGACATTGGTCCGGATCGCCCCGAACGAGCCACCCTCGATCCGGATCACGTTCTGGCCGATCGCCGTATAGGCGGTCGGGGTGACGAAGTTGATCGCCCCGCCGAGAGTCGACGAGCCGAAGATGAGCCCGTTGCCGCCCTTGTAGACCTCGACCGAGCGGAGCGAGAGCGGGTCGATCTGGTAGAAGTCGCCGGAGCCGTCGGCAAGGTTCAGGGGAATGCCGTCCTGCAGGATCTCGATCCCGCGGGTGTGGAAGCTGCGTGCGACGCCAGATCCACGGACCGACAGCCGGATCTCCTGGCCGTAGCGGCTTTGCGCGAAGACCCCGGGTGTATCCTTGAGGACGTCGGGAAGGTTGTTGGTGTAGCGGTTCCGAAAACTCGTCGCGTCGATGAAGGCGACCGAGCCGACCGTCGCGTTCAGGTTCGCGCGCTGCTGCTGCACCGATGGGACCGTGAGCGAGCCCCTGGTCGGCGGGCCGGCGCTTGGGTCGAGGCCGGGCGCTCGCGCCCGATCGAGCGGCGCGGGCTCGGCGCCGAACGCCGCCGCGACGACCGGCGGAGCCAGGGCCGACGTCTCGCGGCGAGCTGTTCGGGCAGGCGCCGGACGCGCGGCGACGCTCGGTCGCGGGCGGACAGGCGCCGGACGCGCCCGCTGGACGGGTGCCGGCACGACCACGGGCGGGAGCGCGATGGAGGCGCCGGAGGGCCCCGGACTCGTCTGGCCGAGCGCTGGGTGAGCGGCGAAGCAGAGGGCCAGGGCGGAGCTGGCGCGGGATGCGGTCTGTCGAGGCATGACGGAGTCCGTGCGGGGCGGGTCGCCTCGGCCTGCCGCAAGGCGGCTCGGCCGGGCCCCGGCTCGAGGGCGACGGGGGAGGCGGCGGGTCGCGGGCCGGCCGAAGCCGGCCGGCCCGGCTGCTCAGTGGTGCGCGGAACCCGGCTCGGGAGCGCGCGCGCCGAGACCCGCCACCGCGAAGATGACCTCGACCGGTCCTGCCTTCTCGAAGACGAGGGTGCCGCGCACGCGCTCGCCCTCTTTCACGCCAGCCGTCAGGTCCATGAACATCAGGTGGTAGCCGCCAGGCCTCAGCTCGACGCTCTGGCCAGGCTTGATCTCGAGCCCGCCCTCGACCGGCCGCATCTTCATGATGCCGGCCTCGGTCAGCATCTCGTGGATCTCGCCCCGGCCGGCGAGCGGGACCGATGCCGCGACGAGCCGGTCGGATTGCGTCCCGGTATTGGTGATCCGGACGTAGCCGCCCGCCACCTTGGCGCCGCCCGGGGTGGCCCGCATCCAGGGCCGCTCGACCACGAGGGTGCCGACCTTGGTCACCGGAGCCGGCTCGGCCGCCGTGGCCGTCGCAGCCGCCATGACGCGCACGAACGGTGCAGGCTTCGCGAGCGCATGGGCGTCCTGGCCGGCGGCCGGGATCTCGACCCAGCGATGGCTGCCGCTGGCGCAGACCTGCTCGACTGGGAAATAGACGCTCTGGCCGGGTGCGAAGCCGTCGGTAAGCCGGACCGAGAAGATAAATTCGTCGAATTGATCGGCCGGAAGACTGCTGCCGGTCCAGGTGATCTCCTTCACGCCCTCCGCGATCGTTGCCCCGTGCAGGTACGGGTAGGCGCGGGCATAGGGGCCTCGGGCGGCCGTGATCGTCCAGCCGGGCTTCACCATCGGGCGGGCGCCGATGGCGCCTTCCGGGATCGTCACCCGGACCGTGACGGTGGGGGATTGCTCGCAGCCATGGGTGATCTGGACGACGCCCCGGTAGACGGCATTCGCCTGGGCTTCGCGCCGCTCCAGCACGGCATGGGCGGCGGCGATGTGGGAACAGGCAACGAGGGCGGACGCGCCGAGCGCGCCGCGAAGGATGAAGGTATTCATGAGACAGGTCCCGTCAGGAAATGATCGATAGGGCGCGAAGCGTGTCGATCAGGCGGACGGAGGACCTCGGGCGCTGGCGGCGTGAACCGGTGGGCCGGTGGACAGGGCAGGGAGGCAGGCGCGCCAGAAGGCCGGCGAGGCTTCGCGGAGCGGCCAGGCGAGGACGTGGTGCGCAAGCTCCGGGACAGGAACGGGCGAGGCCGAGCAGGCCGCCGTGCAGCAGCCGTGGCTGTCATGCCCGATAGCCGGGCCATGGTTGGAGCCGTCGCCGGTGTCCTGGGCGCAGATCGGCGCGGCGCCCGGCCCGAACGAGGCTGACGCGGGCGTCATGGCGACCAGGAAGCCCTGCAGCAACAGCGCATAGAGCGCGATCACGCTGAAGATCGCGCGCGCCCTGCCCCTCGCTCGGAAGCTGCCGCCCATGGAACGACCGTGCGGCCGGGCCGGCGCGGCGTCAATGCGGCGTCCCGCTGCGGCCTCACCCCGGGTTCGGTGATCAGCCCTCCGTGGCGGCCCCGCCTCACCCTCGGGTCACGAGACCTTGACCAGGAGCTTGCCGAAATTGCGGCCCTTGAGGAGACCCATGAAGGCCTCGGGCGCCCGCTCGAGGCCCTCCACCACGTCCTCGCGATAGCGGATGCGGCCCTCCTTCAGCCAGGCACTCATGTCGCGGCGGAAATCGCCCGCCTGGGAGGCGAAGTCCCGCACGATGAAGCCCTGGATGCGCAGGCGCTTGGTCAGGATGGTGCCCATCAGCTGCACGGTCCGGTCGGGCCCGGGCGGCGGGGCGGTGTCGGAATAGTTTGCGATGCGGCCGCAGACCGGGATGCGGGCGAAGTCGTTGAGAAGCGGGAAGACGGCATTCCAGACCTCGCCGCCGACATTCTCGAAATAGATGTCGATCCCGTCCGGGCAGGTCTCCGCGAGACGCTCGGGCAGGTCCGGCGCGCGGTGGTCCACGGCCGCGTCGAAGCCGAGCTCGTCGAGGAGGAAGCGGCATTTCTCCGGCCCGCCCGCGATCCCGACGGTCCGGCAGCCCTTGAGCTTCGCGATCTGACCGACCGTCGCGCCAACGGCGCCGCTCGCGGCCGCGACGACGAGCGTCTCGACCGGCTTCGGCTGGCCGATATTCAGGAGCCCGGTATAAGCCGTCATGCCGGGCATTCCCAGGATGCCGAGCGCCGTCTGGACCGGCGCCGCCGCAGGATCGAGCTTGCGGAGGCCCGTCCCGTCCGAGACGGCGTGGGTCTGCCAGCCGGTCATGCCGAGCACCATCTCGCCCGGCCGGTAGCCGTCGTGGTTCGACCGCTCCACGACCGAGACCGTGCCGCCCTCCATCACGGCCCCGATCTCGACGGGCTTCGCGTAGGATTTTCCGGCATTCATCCGGCCGCGCATATACGGGTCGAGCGACAGCCACAGGGTCCGGAGCAGGATCTCCCCCGGACCAGGTTCGGGCAACGGCGCCGTTTCGAGGAGAAAATCCTCGGGTCGAGGCTCGCCCTCGGGGCGGCTCGCGAGTACGATCCGGCGGGTCTCGGCGTCACTCATGCGCTCTCTCCTTCCGGCCGCGGGGTCCCGACCGCGCTGGCGCAGCCGTTAGGGCCGGGCAGGATCGGCGGTCAAGCAGACGTCGCCGGTCAGGCCAGCATCCGATCCACCCAGGCCGGCACCGCCTCGCTCGCCGGCCCGTAGACGCGCTCGTCGAAGAGTCCGGCATTGTCGGAGGGTTCGAGGTTGATCTCGCAGGTCCGGATCCGGGCAGCCTTGGCTTCCGCAACGAAGCCCGCGGCCGGATAGACCGAGCCTGACGTGCCGATCGCGACGAAGAGGTCCGCGCGAGCGAGGTGGTCGAAGATGGCGTCCATCCCGAGCGGGATCTCGCCGAACCAGACCACATGTGGCCGCATTCCGCCCGCGCGACCGCAGGATGAGCAGCTGTCGGCTACCCCAAGATCGCCGGTCCAGTCGACGACAGCCTCGCAGCGGGCGCAGCGGGCCTTCAGGAGTTCGCCGTGCATGTGCAGGACCTGCCGCGACCCGGCTCGTTCGTGCAGATCGTCGATATTCTGGGTGACCAGGACGAGGGCGGAGCCGCGCTCCGCAAGCGCCAAGCCCAGCCGGGCCAGAGACCCCGTGGGCGTCGTTTGCCTCGGCTTCGAGAAGATTTTTCCGGCGCGCGTTGTAGAATTCGTGGACTCGGAGGGGATCGGCCGCGAAGGCATCCGGGGTCGCGAGCTTCATCGGGTCGAACCGGGCCCAGATGCCCGTGCCGGCCTTGTCCCGGAACGTCCCGAGACCGCTCTCGGCCGAGATACCGGCGCCGGTCAGGACGAAGATCCGCATCGGCGACGCTAGGGGGTGAGCGCGGGCTGGCCTGCAGGCGCGACAAGCGGAAACCGCAGTTGGAGCCGGAAACCGTCCGGGTGAAAGTCGGACGTCACCTGCGCGCCGATCTGCGCGCCAAGGACGCGGCTCAGCATGCGGGTCCCGAAGCCGTGCCGCTCCGGCGGCACGACCGTGGGTCCACCATGTTCAATCCAGCGCATCATCAGAGCCGGTTCGGCCGGGCCGTCCTCGACGATCTCCCATGCAACCTCGACACAACCCTCGGCCGCCGAGAGCGCCCCGTAGCGAGCGGAATTGGTGGTCAGCTCATGGATCGCAAGCCCGAGCGGGACAGCGGTTTCGGAGGCCAGTTTCACGTCGGGACCGTCCAGGGTCACACGGCCGGCGCTGGCCTTCCCAAACCCTCCGAGCTCAAGCTGCAAGAGGCTAAGCAGGGAGGCGGATTGCGAATCATCTTCCGTGATGACGGCATGCGCCTTGGCGAGCGCCCCGATCCGCCCGGACAGAGCGGTCTGGTACTGGGTCACGTTCGTGGCGGAGCGCCCGGTCGAGCCGGCGACAGCCTGAACGACGGCAAGCGTGTTCTTCACCCGGTGATGCAATTCCCGCGTCAACAGCGCCTGGTTCGCCTTGGCTCGGTCCCGGCCCGCGATGGCGCGGTCCCGCTGGGCGAGAGCGCGACGCAGCTCCAGCATCGACATCACCTGGCGGGCGAGCGTGAGAAGCCCGAAGCGCTGGCCCTCGTCCAGGTCGCGAACCTCGTCGTCGAGGACGCAGAGGGTGCCGAGCGGAATGCCCTCGGACGTCTCGAGCCGCACGCCCGCATAGAACCGGATCTGCGGACCGCCGGTGACGAGAGCATTCGCGGCAAGGCGCCGATCCTCCCGCACGTCCGGGATGACGGTCAGCCCCGGCTCGAGCGCCAAGCCCGGGCAGATCGAGATATCGATCGGCGTTTCCTTGAAGCCGAGGCCGATCTCGGCCTTGAACCATTGCCGCTGGTGATCGATCAGGCTGATGCCGGCGCGAGGCACCTGGCAGATCTGGGCGATGAGGCGGACGAGGTCGTCGAAGTCGGGTTCCGGCGGGGTGTCGAGGATGTCGTAGCTGTGCAGAGCGCTGATCCGCTCCGCCTCGTCCCACGTCCGTTGACTCGCTCGAGTACACATAAGCCCTGTATAAGCAATCAGCAGAGCGCTTGTTCCCCGCGGTCTAGCGCCCCTTCCAGTTCACGAAACGTTCAGGGCGATTGGGACTAACGGAAAAGCGCTCTATGTTGGCTCGCGAGAGAACGCGTAGAGGTATGAGCAGGGCTTAGGCCCTTATTCCGACCTGCCTGGAAACCCCTTTGTCACCTGTCCCGTCTTCATCATCGCATACGGGGGCCGGCGCCGGTGGCGCGCCCGTCGTGATGGTCGTCGAGGACGAGGCGCTGATCGCGCTGGACCTGGAAGACGTCTTCCGTGACGCCGCCTACGACGTCACCGGACCCTACCCCTCGTGCGGAGACGCCCTGGCCTCACTCAAAATAGCCCTACCCGACGTTGCCGTGCTCGACGCGACCTTGCGGGACGGGCCCTGCCTCGACCTCGCGCGCGAATTGCGCCGGCTCGGCGTTCCCTTCCTCATCTATTCCGGCCGGGACGCCTTCGAGGAGCAGCCGCCCGAGTTGGAGGGGGTTCCCTGGATCGAGAAGCCGTCGCGCCTCGAACTCGTGATCCGCACGGCCGCCGAGTTGATCGCCGATCGGAACGGGCGAAAGCCCGGCTGACTCGGGCGCGCTGCGGGAAGCTTGAAAGCCGGGCGAAGTCAGGCTTCTCTCCTTCGGTCACGAGCCGATCGGAGAGCCGCATCTGCGTCGAGAGAGGGGTTTCGCCCGGATCTTCAAGCCGGGGGTCTCGACGACATCTTCGCCTCGATCGGCCTTCGCCGCGAGCCGCAGGCGGGCCTCGAAGCACGCAAGACGATGAGTGGGAGGACCCGCGAATGAGACTGCAAGGCAAGATCGCCGTCGTCACGGGCGCGGGGTCCGGGATCGGGCGGGAGACCGCGCTGCTTTTCGCCCGTGAGGGCGCGACCGTCGTCGCGAGCGACAAGAACGCCGTGGCGGTGGCCGGGGTCGCGGCCGAGATCGTGGCCGCCGGCGGGACGGCCACAGCCGCCGCGGTCGACGTCTCGGTGTCGGCCGAGGTGAGCCGCCTCTTGGAGGAGGCCGTCGCGGCCCATGGCCGGCTCGACATCCTGGTCAACAACGCCGGCTTCGGGATCCCGGGCAGCGTTCTCGACACCTCGGAGGAGGATTGGAACGCGCTGATGAGCGTGAACGTCAATGGCGTCTTCTTCGGCTGCAAATACGCGATCCCGCTGATGCGGGCGGGGGGCGGCGGGGCGATCGTCAACACGGCCTCGACGACCTCGCGGGTCGGCGTCCAGAACCGCGCCGCCTACGTCACGTCGAAAGGCGCGGTCGCATCGCTGACGCGAGCGGTCGCGCTCGACCACGTCGCCGACAACATCCGCTGCAACGCGGTTGGGCCGGGCACGGTGGATTCGTCCTATTTCGACCAGATGTATGCGCAATCGCCCGACCCTGCCGCGTTCCGGCGGAGCCTCGAGATCCGGCAGCCGATGAACCGGCTCGGCCGGCCGAGCGAGATCGCCCAGGCCATCCTTTTCCTGGCGAGCGACGAATCCTCCTTCTGCACCGGGACGCTGCTCTTCGCGGATGGAGGCTGGACGGCGCGGTAGAAGGTTTTAGGTCCAAGACCGGACGCCCAGCCCAGCACCGGCTGGTTCGGAATCGGATCATGCGCGAGCCTGCATGGGCGAGCCCCGGCGTGAGGCCGAGCCGGGCAACAGGCCCGAGTCTCGAATATTCGTGTAAGTTTCCCTCAATTTTCCCGCGTTACGAGAAGGACATGACCTTCCATTTGAATCAGACCGGCACTGTCCGCCGCCCGGGCTTCGAAGTCTCGGTCGCCGATTTCAAACAACGCGCCTCCGACGGGCTCGTCTTCTGGCGCGGGCTTTTCATCGGTCTGGTTGCCGGCAGCGTGATCACTTATTGGCTAGGCGGATACATCGCGAGTCTTCTGCGCTGACGCGCGCGCTTGCGGAGCAATCTAGGGCTCTGCGCGCTCAGAACTGGCGTCCGCATGGCCTCGACGGCTCGCTCGATACAGGTTTCATCTCGCCGCAATTCAGTCGACGCATTGCGCAAGAGCCTGAGCACCACGCGAATACCCTGGCTTTGCGTGCGGGCGGTAATTCGGCATTAAAGCCCGCCTGCGATCATCCGTGCGTGAGGTGATCGTCCTTTGTCCGTGAAAGCCCTGGTAAGCTGTCTGAATAGGTTCGCCCAGGATTCCCGGGGCGGAATCCTCGTGGTGATGGGTCTCGTCCTGCCCGTGATGGCAACCGCAGTGGCCGCGACGGTGGAATACGGATCGCTTGCCGCGCGACACAGCAAGCTGCAGAAGGCCGCCGACGGGGCAGCATTGGCCGGGGCGCAGCAGCTGCGCCTCAGCAACAGCACGGACACGACGGTGGACAGCATCGTCAAATCGACGGTGCAATCCCTCGCCCCTACCCCGCCCGACAGCGTCACGACGGTCGCAAGCGCGATCCTCGACAAGCGCGCGTCGGTTCAGGTGACGATCCGCGAGGTCGTACCGACGGTGCTGGGCAAGCTCATGAGCCTGCCGACGATGGACCTGCGGGTCGGGGCGACAGCCAGGATCTCCGGCACGACGAAGCTCTGCCTCCTCACCCTCGACGTCTCCATGGGCAAGGCGCTCAATCTCGACAAGGATTCGCAACTCACAGCCAACGGCTGCGGCGTCTATTCAAACTCCAAGGACACGAAGGGCATTAGCGCCGAAAGAAATGCGCAGGCGACCGCCGCGCTGATCTGCTCAGCGGGCGGGGTCGAGAACAAGGGCAGCCTCAGCCCGACCCCGCTCACCGATTGCCCGGCCGTCACCGACCCGCTTGCCTCGATCCCGCGTCCGAGGACACCATCTTGCCTGTCGAGTGTCCGTAAGATTAGCAGCTCACAGACGTTGTGGCCGTGCACGTACACGAAAGGTCTCGAGATCTCGGGTTCGGCCCAGGTCACGATGATGCCCGGCGTCTATGTCTTCGACGACGGGCCGCTGGTCGTGAAGGATACGGCCTCCCTCTCCGGTCAGAATGTCGGCTTCTACTTCACCGGCAATGCCGGTGGCCTTCGCTTCGACCCGGATACGTCCATCAGCCTGACTGCGCCCAAAGACAAAGACATGGTCGGGCTCCTCTTCTTCGAGGACCGAACAGTCTCGGCCCCGGTGGCCCCGCCGCCCGGTCCCAAAGGCGCAGCGCCAGCACCGCCCTATGGGTCGCAGCCGATGCGGGAATACCGCATCACCAGCAACAATGCGCCTACGCTTCTCGGCACGATCTACCTGCCGGCGGGCCGGCTCATCATCGATGCGAGCAAGCCGGTTTCGGACAAGTCGGCCTTCACGGTGATCGTGTCGCGGCAGCTGGAACTGAATAGCGGGCCGAACCTCTACCTGAACACGAATTACGGCTCGACCGACATCCCGGTTCCGGACGGCGTCGGCCCGAAATCAGGGCCCATCACGCTCTCGAATTGAGGTCGCCCGCCGTGTGACCTCCCGAGCGTCGTGGAGGAGCAGCAGGGGCGCGCGTTTCTCGGTCAAAGTCAGTGTCGGGTCGGCCAGTACCTCATCCACGTCGAGATAGGCCTCTACCGGCAGGGCGGCCGGACGGCCGGTCCGGGCATCTCGCACCCTGCGACGTCGAAAGGAGGCAAAGCTGAAGGGTGTTCGTCATCTCCGATCTCCGCAATCACGCCATTCCTCGCAAGGAGGTGGCGAATGCAGCCAAGAACCCGAACGGGACCCCTCCGGCGGGCATCGATGTGGTTCGGCAGGAGGAGGTTTCAAGAGCGTAGGGCCGCGAGTTTGGCGGCCATCGACGAGCTCACGTCGCCTCAGGCCGGGGCGGGCCCGAAGCCAGGCGCAGGAAGATGCGGTCTTCCTTCAGGATGAAGCGCTCCCGCTTGGCAAAGGCGTAATTCTCGCGTCCGAGCGGATCGTCGCGCAGCCGGGACCGGTAGGCTTCGTAGGCGGCCAGGCTCTCGACATGGTAGATGCCGTACGCGGTCGTGGCCGAACCCTCATGCGGGCCGAAATAGCCCACGAGGTCGGCGCCGCAGCGCGGGATGGCTTGGGCCCAGTTCCGGGCATAGGTGTCGAATGCATCGGTTCGGTACGGGTCTAGTTCGTAGCGGATGAAGCAGGTGATCACGGCCGGTCGCCTCCCATGAGTGCCGGACGGAGTTAGGCGGTCACACGAGGAGAATGCTTCGGTCGCGAGCGAAGGGTGGAGGACGATTGCCTCAGACTTCGACCCCTACCGCCGCCGCATGCAAAGGGTGCAACCCTCGTCTGAATTGATGTGCCGTCGCCGGCTCCCGTGATATATGCTGCGGCAAAGCAGGAGAAGGTGCGGTGCAGAACGCGTTCACGTATGAGATCGAGAGCTATGTCGACGAGGAGATCGGCCTGCGTCGCTTCCGCTGGCGCCTGAAGGATCCCGCCGCGACGGATTTCGCCGCGAGCCACACCTTCGCCACCAAGCGGGAGGCCACCAAGGACGCCGAGATCGCTCTCGCGCGGGCCCGCCAGCGCGGCCGTCTGCGCCCCTGACGGCGTCGCCGACCGTTGAGCATGAGCCTCGATCGCGTCCTGCGCGCGTCGAGGCTCGAAGCCGCACGACCGCTTCGTCCGGCCACGCACGGATCGTCCAGCGGCAGCCGGCTGATTCCCGCGATCCTGCCCTTGAGCAACCAGCGTCCGCCCTCAATGGGCTCGGACTGCGCGAGCTAGCACCGACGGGCGTCGTGATTTGCCTAAAATCCTAAGCTTTGCGGAGACCCTTGCAAAGTCGAGCAATAGGGCCTAGGTATAGCTATCGAATTTGGCCGGACAATCGGGCCGTTGCCCTTGGCTCTGCCGGGCGCAGGTTCAGACTTCTCTCCAAAACATCGACCCGCACAATGACGGCGCACATGCGGTGCTTCGTTGCTGACGTGCGTTCAACTGAAAGACGACGACATGACGAACGGTACCGTGAAATTCTACAACGACACCAAGGGCTTCGGATTCATCGCTCCAGATGACGGCGGCAAGGACGTCTTCGTCCATGCGACCGCTCTCGAGCGGGCCGGCATGCGCGGCCTCTCCGAAGGCCAGAAGGTCGCCTTCGACACCGAAGCCGACAGCCGCAGCGGCAAGGTTGCCGTCGGGAATATCCAGGCGCTCTAATTCGGTCGGCGGTTCGCCCGCCTCTGGATTTCGGGCCGTCTCCCTTCGGGGAGGCGGCCCTTTTTTTGGGCGAGCCTCCGCTGCTGAGTCTCAGCGGGCGGATCGCTCCGGCCCCGATCCTCACCGGCGACAGACGCCAGCCTGCCCTCTCGCTACTCAGTGAAGCGCCGCGTGTGCCGGAGGAGGGTCCACGGCCGCGACCGGGAAGGTCAGGGTCCAGGCTGTGCCCCGACCGGCCCTCACCTCGGCCGTGCCCTGTTCCTGTTCGATCAGCCGTTTCACCAGCCCGACCCCGTGGCGCTTGCTTGCCGTCTGCGGCGCAAAGCCGACCCCATCGTCCGCTATCTCCAGGATCCCGGTGCGATCCCGGTGCGTGAGGGTTACCTGGATGGTGCCTGGCCGTCCTGGAAAAGCGTGCAGATAGGCGTTGGACGTGATCTCGGTCATGATGATGCCGAGCGCAGTGACCGTATCGAGTTCGAGCGCCATGGGCTCTGCTTCGCAGATTAGCTTCACCTCGAACTCGCGCCGTTCCTGAAAATCCTGCAGGCTGATGCAGAGCGATTGCAGGTAGGCGCCGAAGTCGATCGTCTGGACGAGCCCGTGCCCGAGCAGGTGATCGTAGATCCTGGCCAAGCTCATGACGCGGCGCGCGATCGCGCGCACGCCCTCCCGGCCGTCCTGATCCGGCATCTCGATCTGCCGGATCAGCATGCCGTAGACGAGCTGGAGGTTGTTTCGGACCCTGTGCTGAAGCTCGGCTGCCAGGACGTCCTTCTCCTCCGAGAGCCGGCGAAGTTCCACGAGAGTGGACTGGAGCGTCGCCGTGCGCTCCGCGGTTCCGACGGCCTCCGCCACCACATTCGCGAAGCCGGTCAGGAAGTTCACGTCGTGCTGGTCGAACGTGTGCGGGATGGTGCAGTCGACCTCGAGCACCCCGAATGGCCCGTTGGCTCCTTTCACCAGGACATCGGCCGTCGAGATGACACCGTGCTCGGCATAGAAGTCGGGAAGTTCGTAGCTGTTGGTCTTCCTGATGTCTTCCAGGATCACGGGCTCACCCGTCACAAAGGCACGGCCCTGGGTGGAGCTTTCGTCGGCCTGCGAGATGACGCGCCCGATCACGCCCGGCTTCCAGCCGTAGCCCGCGACGATCAGCAGGTCGTTCTGCTCCGGCCTGTACCGACAGATCTTGGCGAAGGGCACGTTGAGGCTTTCGGCGCAGACCCGCACGGCCTCCGTCAGAATGCGCTGCAGATCGGTCTCTCCGAAGGCGAAGCTTCCGAAATGCGCCAGCGCCGCCTGCTGCCGGAGCAGCCGCTCGATGGTGTGGACTGACGTCATGCGGCGCAGGGATCCTGGACCGGCGGTTCGCGAAGAAGTTGAAAGCCGCGCGGGAACGAGGACGGGTCAGCCGGACCTCCCGTCTTGATCTCGCGGATGGCCCGGAGCGCCCGGACGAGATCGTCGAGACCATAAGGCTTCTGGATGTAGGCGTCGCCATCCGCCAAGGTCAGAAGCTGGCCCAGCGGGTCCCCGGACACATAAAGTATCCCCATCGTCTGCCGATCTTCGAGCAGCGGACGAATCTCCGAACCGAATGCTCCGTCCGCGAGCCGGAAGTCCAGCACCGCGAGATCCGGCTTCTGGGAATCCGCAATGGTCACCGCTTCATTGACTGTGCGGGCGATGCCGCAGACGTCATACCCCTTCCAGATCAGAAATTCCTCGAGGACATCGGCGAGGATTGCGCTGTCTTCGGCGATCATCACCTTGAGCATTGGCCGCCCCTTCCCCGCGAGGGTTTAGAAGTGGGACACGCGCAGACCACGGACGGGTCACCGACGCCTTGCCTCGGCGACTCAGCACAGGTACAACTCCACATGGAAGATGTCGCATGATTTTCCTATCTTGTAATCTGTGTGAAGTAAAATATCCACTCCGCGTTTGCCGGGCTCACGAAGCAACTGTCGGTTATCAGACCTAACGGGTGATGACCGAAGAGCCCGTCTTGCCGGACGTTGCCGCGCGGTACTGGCATATGCGAGGCGCCGCATGAGAAAGCGCCGGTGCTCGGTACGGCGGGGCCGGACAGCGCCGCCCGGCAGCAGATGGCTAACGCTCGACCCGGGGTCGCAGTTTGGCTGCGGCCCCGTTCAGGAAAGGTCCGCTAGACCGTCGCCGGGCCTGCACCATGCGAGCGGGCGATGAGGGCCGGTGGTGGATAGCAATATTGTCGAGGGCCGGATCGAGCTGAAACGCAGCGACGCCGAGAGGCTGCCGCTGCTTCAGCGACTGAGCCGGATCGAGGGCCAGGTCCGCGGCCTAAAGACCATGAT
This sequence comes from uncultured Enterovirga sp., assembly GCF_964242715.1. Lineage (NCBI taxonomy): Bacteria > Pseudomonadati > Pseudomonadota > Alphaproteobacteria > Hyphomicrobiales > Methylobacteriaceae > Enterovirga > uncultured Enterovirga sp. The sequence continues at coordinate 13,072 of NZ_CAXTAZ010000060.1, read as the reverse complement.
CGAGGAAGACCGATACTGCCTGGAGGAAATCCAGCAGATCAATGCGATCACGGCCGCGCTTCGCGAGGTCGCGCTCCTCATCATCGGCCAGCACGTCGCCGAAGGGGTGCATGTCGCAGTCCGCCACCAGGATGGCGAAGTGGCGATCGAGGACGTCATGCGGATCTTGCAATCGGCCATGCGCATGAGGCGCTGACTCCCAGCCTTGACCCGCAGGGCGTCGCTGGGCAGACGTGCCCGGGCGTCAGGGATATCGTCATGAGAGCGGCCTGGTACCAGCGGAACGGATCGGCCCGCGACACGCTGGTCGTCGGCGAGATGCCCGATCCGGAGGTCGGGCCCGGCGAGGTCCTGGTCCGTGTCGCGGCTTCGGGGGTCAATCCTTCCGATTGCAAGACGCGGGCGGGGTCGCGTCCGATGTTGGCTGCTCGCATTGTCCCGCATAACGACGGCGCGGGAATCATCGAGAAGGTGGGGGCGGGCGTCGCGCCCGACCGGGTCGGGCAGCGGGTCTGGCTGTGGAACGGCCAGTGGAAGCGCCCCTTCGGCACGGCCGCCGAGTATGTGAGCCTTCCGGCCGAGCAGGCCGTGCCGCTGCCGGACGGGACCCGTTTCGAAGAGGGCGCCTGCCTCGGCATCCCGGCACTGACCGCGCTTCGGGCGGTCACGGTGGACGGCTCGCCGGAGGGGCAGCGCATCCTGGTTTCGGGCGGTGCCGGGGCTGTCGGCCATTACGCGATCCAATTCGCGAAGCTCCTCGGGGCCGCGCAGGTGATCGCGACCGTAAGTTCGCCCGCGAAAGCCGAGCATGCGCGGGCCGCCGGCGCCGACGTGCTGATCGATTACCGCCGCGAGGATGTGGTCGGCCGTGTGCGTGACGCTACGGACGGCCGCGGAGTCGACCGGGTCGTCGAGGTCGACGCGGCCGCCAACATGCACCTCGTCCCGCAGGTCGTCGCCCGAGAGGGTCTCTGCGTCGTCTATGGGTCCGGTGCCGCCGAGGTGAGCTGCCCGTTCGGCCCCATGATCATGTCTGGCGCGGCGATCCGCTTCTTCATCGTCTACGAACTCAGCCCGGAGGCGCGCCGCGAGACGGTCGACACCCTGACGGGCTGGCTCCAAGGCGGCCTCGTCCGGCACGCCGTCGCCGCCACCTTCGCGCTCGACGACATCGTCGCCGCGCACGAGGCGGTGGAAAGCGGGGCCGTCATGGGCAACGTGGTCGTTCGGCCGTGACCACGCCATCCCGGGCCCGGACCATGTAACATCCGGCCGCTACAGGCGTGGTGGCGATGGAGGAGGCGACGATGTCCAGCTCAGTCACGGACGTGCAGACCCATGCCTCGCCGGAGGTCCGGACCTATGACGCCATCGTCGTAGGGGCGGGCTTCTCCGGCCTCTACCAGCTGCACAAGCTGCGCGACGATGTCGGCATGTCGGTGCGCGTGCTCGAAGCCGGGGCCGGCATCGGCGGTACCTGGTACTGGAACCGCTATCCTGGCGCCCGCTGCGATTCCGAGAGCTACTACTATTCCTATTCCTTCTCGAAGGAGATCGAGCAGGAATGGGAATGGACCGAGCGCTATCCGGAGCATTCCGAGATCCGGCGCTACCTGGACCACGTCGCCGACCGCCTCGATCTCCGGCGCGACATCCAGCTCGAGACCCGGGTCACGGGCGCGACCTTCGATGAGGCCGCGAACCGCTGGACGGTCCGGACGGATCGGGGCGAGACCTTCGTGGCGCCGTTCCTGATCACGGCCGTCGGCTGCCTCTCGGCCGCCAATGTGCCGAAGCTCCCGGGCATCGAGACCTTCAAGGGCGAGTGGTACCATACCGGTGCGTGGCCGCATGAGGGTGTCGACTTCACGGGCAAGCGCGTCGGTCAGATCGGCACGGGCTCGACCGGCATCCAGGCCGCGCCCGTGATCGCGGCGGAAGCCGGACACCTGACGGTCTTCCAGCGCACGGCGAATTACAGCATCCCGGCCCGCAACGGTCCGCTCGACCCGGCCTTCCAGGGCGAGGTGAAGGCGAATTACGGCGAGATCCGTGCGAAGGCCCGCGCCGCCACGAACGGCCATCCGTTCGACGTCCCGACCCGCTCCGCACTGTCGGTCCCGGCCGAGGAGCGCGAGCGCATTTTCCAGGACGCCTGGGATCGTGGCGGCCTGCGCTTCCGCGCCGCTTTCACCGACATCCTGGCCAGCAAGGAGGCGAACGAGACCGCCTCCGACTTCCTGCGCCGGAAGATCGGCGAGATCGTCAAGGACCCGGAGGTGGCCGAGCGCCTGACCCCGCGCGACCACGGCTTCGCGACGAAGCGCCCTCCGATCGACACGGATTATTTCGACACCTTCAACCGGGACAACGTGCTGCTGGTCGACCTGAAGAAGGAGCCCATTGTCGAGATCACCGAAACAGGCGTGCGGACGACCGAGCGGGAGTACGAACTCGACATCCTGGTCTTCGCGACCGGGTTCGACGCGCTGACGGGACCCCTCATCGCGATGGACATCCGGGGCAGCGGCGGCGTGTCGTTGAAAGAGGCGTGGGCGGCCGGCCCCCGCACCTATCTCGGCCTGCAGACGCCCGACTTCCCGAACCTCTTCACGATCACGGGTCCCGGAAGCCCGTCGGTCCTGACCAACATGCCGGTCGCGATCGAGCAGCATGTCGACTGGATCGCGGACTGCATCCGGCACATGCGCGAGCAGGGGCTCGACCGGATCGAGGCGACACGCGATGCCGCCGGTCGCTGGGGCGAGCACGTCAACGATGCTGCGAACGCCACCCTTCTGCCGCAGGCGAGTTCGTCCTGGTATCTCGGCGCCAACGTGCCCGGAAAGCCGCGCGCCTTCCTGCCCTATGCCGGCGGCATGGCCCGCTATGCCGGCATCTGCGAGGAGGTCGCGCGCGACGGCTATGCCGGATTCGCGATGCGGTGAGCGCGTCCGCGACGCCCATGCGGGCCATCCATCCGGACGTTACGGCTCTCCTCGCCCTCGGCCGCGCGGCCGGCAGTCTGCCCTTCGAGGCGATGCCGCCGGAGGAGGCGCGGCGGGCCTATCTCGCCCGCCGCCTCATGCTCCAGCTCCCGCCAGACCCGGTCGCCGAGCTCCGCGACGTCACGATGGAAGGCCCCGACGGCCTGCTCGCCTTGCGGGTCTATCGCGGCCTGGGCACCGGGCCGGACGACATCCTGCCGTGTCTTCTCTACCTGCATGGCGGAGGCTGGGTGCTCGGCGACCTCGATTCCCATGACGGCATCTGCTGCCGGCTCGCCAACGAGGCGCGCTGCTGCGTCGTCGCCGTTTGCTACAGGCTCGCGCCGGAGCATCCCTTTCCGGCCGCCATCGACGACGGAGCGGCGGCGTTACGCTGGATCGCGGCCGAGGCCGGGTCGCTCCGGATCGACCCGGCCCGGATGGCGGTCGGCGGCGACAGCGCGGGCGGCAACATCGCGGCGGTCCTGGCCTTGATGGGGCGGGACGGGACGGCGCCGGCGAGCGTGGTCCAGGTGCTGCTCTACCCGGCCGTCGATCTGTCCATGTCGGGCGAGAGCTACCGCGTGACGACGGACGGGATGACGATCACGCCGGCAACGATGCGCTACTTCATCGACCATTACGCGCCGAACCCGGCGGACCGCGCCGACTGGCGCGCTTCGCCCCTGAACGCGCCGAGCCTGAGGGGCAGCCCGCCGGCTTTTGTCCTGACCTGCGGCCACGACCCCCTCCGCGACGAGGGCCGGCGTTACGCGGAACGGCTCGAGAGCGAGGGGGTGCCCGTCACGATGCTGGATCTCGGCGACCAGACCCACGGCATGCTGACGCTCAGCAAGGCGATCGGCGCCGTCCACGGCACCCTCCCCTATGTGGCGGCCGCGCTCCGTGAGGGCTGGCGCGTCTCGACGCCCTGAGCCGCGCGGGTCGTTCAACGACGACCCGCACGGCGCCGCCGACCGCCGCCGCGACGGAGCTTGCGCCCGTCCGGCAAATCGCGATGGTAGCGGACAAGAACGCCCGGGATCCCGTCGAGGATCGATGGGCGTCGCATCAGGGAGGAACGCATGAGCGCAGCTTCGGGCGGCTTCAGTCGCCGCACCTTTGTTGGCGGGGCCTTGGCGGGCGCTGCCGTCACCGGCTTTCCCCACATTGCAGGTGCGCAGGCGAAGGCGATCCGGGTCGGCATGCCGACGATCCTGTCGGGCCGCGTCGCGATCCTCGGGACGTCGAGTCGGGCTGCGGTCCAGCTCGCCTTCAAGGAGATCAACGATGCGGGCGGCATCGGCGGGCGCAGGCTCGAACTTATCGATCGCGACTCGAAGGGCCGTCCGGACGAAGCCGCCAAGGTCACGCGCGACCTGATCAACAACGATGGCTGCGAGATCGTCATCGATGGCGAGGCGTCCTCCGGCTCCTTCGCCGTGCACGAGGTGATCCGCGATCTCGGCGTGCTGTGCCTGCACACCTGTTCGGAGACCTCCTCGCTCACGGCCGATCCAAAGCTGCATGTGAAGACGGCCTTCCGGTGCGCCCGGCAGGGCATCCACGATGCGGTCGCGGGCGGAACCTACGCGTCGCAGATCTCGAAGACCAAGGGCCTGAAGCGCTGGATGACGTGCTCGCCCGACTACGCCTACGGGCGCGACAACACGGCCGAGTTCATCGAATTCGCCAAGATCTTCGATCCCGCGATCGAGGTGGTCGACCAGGTCTGGCCAAAACTCTTCGCGCCGGACTACACCGAGAGCATCACCAAGATGCTGCAGGTCAAGCCGCAGGCCGTGTATTCGGCGCTGTGGGGCGGCGATCTCGTCGCCTTCATCGAGCAGGGCAACCTGTATCGCCTGTTTGCCAATGTCGGGTTCTTCTCGGGCGGCCTCGGCGACCCGCCCGTCCTGACCGCGATCAAGCAGCTGCCGCCGGGGCTGAACACCGCCTACCGCTACAACCGGAACTACCCGGCCAAGCCCGCGAACGTCGCCTACGCGGACGGCTTCTTCAAGATCGCCAACCACGAATCCACGAATTGGGGATGGCAGAACTACCTCGCCGCGAGCTTCCTGATCGAGGCGCTGAAGCGGACGAACGGGCGCACCGAGGGCGCGGCGCTGGCCGGCGAGATCAAGGGCATGAAGATCGCCTCGCCCTTCGCGGTCGACGACGTCATCACCATGCGGGACAGCGATCACACGATCATCGGCTATCCGGTGGCCTGGGGCCGCACGATCCCGAAGGCGCCCTATGTCGAGGATTTCGTGCCCGTCGAATGGTCGAAGATCGTCGAGCTCGAGACGCAGTGGAAGAAGAGCAAGGGCTACGCCTGACCGCGCGTTTCTGCAGCCGGCCGGATGGACATGAGGATCGCGCCGGCCCTGCCCCGCGCGCTGGCGCCACCGCGGCCGCCTGACCGGAGAGAGCGACAGTGAACCTCGAGGCGCTCGCGGATTGCTTCTCATCGGGATCCTGCGTCGTCACGCAGGTCTCGACGGCGCTGATCATCGGCATGCTGCTCTTCATGGTGACGTCCGGGCTGTCGCTGATCTTCGGCGTGCTCGGCGTCATCAATTTCGCGCATGGCGCCTTCTACATGCTGGGCGCGTATTTCGCGCTCGCCGCCTACCAGGCGACGAACAGCTTCGTCCTGGCCTTCCTGGCCGGCGCGCTCGGCGTCGGCCTGGTCGGCATCCTGTTCGAGCGCTTCATCGTGAGCCGGGTCTACGGTCGCGACGTGCTGATGCAGCTCCTCGTCTGCTACGCCGTCATCCTGATCTGCGACGACCTCGTGAAGATCCTGTTCGGCGCCGCCTACCAGATGATGGGCATGCCGGAGGCCTTCGCGCTGCCGCCCTTCGAGATCATGGGCGGCTTCATCCCGGCCTATTACGTGTTCATGCTGGCCGCGAGCGCGGCGATCGGGCTCGGCCTCTGGCTCGGCATCAATAAGACACGGCTCGGCAAGGTCGTCCGCGCGCTCGCGATCAACCCGCAGATGGTGGGGGCGCTCGGCGTCAACACGACCCTCCTTTACGCTGGCGTGTTCGGAATCGGCAGCGTGCTGGCCGGGATCGCAGGGGCGCTCGCCGCCCCGATGCGGACGCTGACGCCAGGCATGGGCGTGTCGATCCTGATCGAGAGCTTCATCGTGACCGTGATCGGCGGGATGGGATCGATCGCGGGCGCCTTCATCGCCGCGCTCCTCATCGGCTTCACGCGGGCCTTCGGCGCGATCGGATTTCCGCTCTTCGTCGACGGCATGATGTTCGCCATGATGGCGATCGTGCTCGTCGTGAAGCCGAGCGGCCTCCTCGGCCGGGAACCGGCCCGATGACGAAACCGGGCCTCCTGCGCGACCTCGCCGCGTCAGTCGGCCTTCTCGCGCTGCTGCTGCTCCTGCCGGTCGTCTTCCCGGCCCTGGCCCTGCGCGACTTCCTGGTCTACTTCATCGCCTACGGGCTGCTCGCGATGTCGCTGAACCTGCTCGTCGGCTTGACCGGGCTCGTCTCCTTCGGACATGCCGCCTTCTTCGCCTCCGGCGCCTACGGGTTCGGGCTTCTGATGCAGTCCGGGCGGGTGTCGATCCCGGTCGCGATGCTGGTCACGATCGGCGGGACGGCGCTCCTGGCGCTCGTGATCGGGGCGATCTGCGTCCGGCTGCGGGAGATCTATTTCTCCTTCATCACGCTCGCCTTCCAGATGTTCCTGCACAGCATCATCATCACCTGGGTCAGCCTGACCGGCGGCGACCAGGGGCTGCGGGGCGGGATTCCGCGCCCGCCGGTCCTCGGCTTCGACGTCAGCGCCGCCTCGACGCTCTACGTCTTCTGCGTCCTCGTCTTCGTCGCCTGCATCGTCATCATGCGGCAGGTCTGGCAATCGCCCTTCGGCTACACGCTGCGGCTGATCCGCGACAATCCGGCCCGCGCAAATTTCGTCGGGGTCGATGTGGTCCGGGTGAAGCTCGGGATCTTCGTGATCGCGGGCGCGATGGCGAGCGTCGGCGGCATCGTGCTCGCGCTGTTCGTCTCCGGCGCCTATCCCGAATTCGCCTTCTGGACGACCTCCGGCGAGGCGATCTTCATGATCATGCTGGGCGGCACGCAGCTCTTCCTCGGGCCGCTCGTCGGGGCGCTGCTGCTCCAGCTCCTGAACCACTTCGTGACGATCTACACCGAGTATCACGGCCTCGTTCTCGGCGGCGTCATCCTCCTGATCGTGCTCGGGCTGCGACAGGGCGTGGCCGATTACCTTTTCGAGTGGATCGAAGGTCGCCGTGGCCGGCGAGATCAAGCTGCGGCGACGGAGTCGAACGCCGCCTCCAAGCTCGAGGCGACCTGATGTTGCGGGTCGAAAACCTGTCCAAGTCCTTCGGTGGCGTCACGGCCACGCGCGACGTCACCCTGGACTTCCCGACCGGATCGCTCTCCGCGATCATCGGGCCGAACGGCGCGGGGAAGACGACCTTCTTCAACCTGATCTCAGGGCTGATCCGGCCGGACCGGGGCCGGGTCGTTTTCGACGGCCATGACATCGTCGAGCTGTCGAGCCTGGAGGTCGTCCGGCGCGGGATGGCCCGGGCCTTCCAGGTTGCCTCGCTCTTCCCGAGCCTCACCGTCCGCGAAGCGCTCACGGCGGCGATCACCTCGCATCAGCGCCGCGGCTGGATCCTGTGGCGACGCTTTCCGCTCTCCGGCACGTCGGAACGCGTCGACGAGATCATGGAGCTGCTGGGCCTCTCCGCGAGGGCCTCGACCCTGTCGCGGAACCTGTCGCATGGCGACCAGAAGCTGCTCGATATCGGGCTCGCGCTCGCGATGGACCCGAAGGTCCTCCTCCTCGACGAGCCCACGGCCGGGATGGGGCCGGACGAGCGCTGGCGCATGATCGGCCAGGTGCACCGGCTCTGGGAGGCAAAACGGATGACGGTGCTCTTCATCGAGCACGACATGGATATCGTCTTCAAGATCGCCGAGAGCGTGCACGTCCTCAAATACGGCGCGGTGCTGGCCCAGGGAACGCCCGACCAGATCCGCCAGAACCAGGACGTGATCGACGCCTATCTCGGTACGGACCACCATCTCGCCTCCGCAATCGGGGAGGCGTGAGCGTGAGCGGCCCGCTCCTCGAGATCCAGGGCGCGGACGTCTTCTACGGCGCGAGCCAGATCCTGTTCGGAATCGAGCTCGCCGTCGAGAAGGGCCAGACCATGGCGCTTCTCGGACGCAACGGCGCCGGCAAGAGCACGACCTTCAAGACCATCGCCGGGCTCGCCCCGCCGCGCCACGGCCGGGTGGTCCTCGCCGGAACGACCGTATCGGGGAGGGCGCCCTACCGGATAGCGCGCGCCGGGATCGGCTACGTCCCGGAAGACCGGCAGGTCTTTCCGGAGCACAGCGTCGACGACAACCTGATCGTCGGGGCGAAACGGGGTGCCTCGGGCGAAGACCATTGGAACCGGACGCGCATCTACGAGGTGTTCCCGCTGCTCGCCGGCATGCGGGACCGCATGGCCGGGCGCCTCTCGGGAGGCGAGCAGCAGATGCTGACCATCGCCCGAACGCTGATGGGCAATCCCGACATCCTGCTGCTCGACGAGCCGAGCGAGGGGCTCGCGCCGCTCATCGTCCAAGCGATCGGCGAGTTGATCCGCACCCTCCGCGGCATGGGCGTGACCATCCTGCTCGCCGAGCAGAACATGCATTTCTGCCTCAACATCGCGACGCACGCGGCGATCATCGACAAGGGCCAGATCGTCTACCGGTCCACGATCGCGGAGTTGCGCGACAACGATGCCATCAAGCAGCGCTACCTCGCCGTGTGACGGTCGAGCCGCCGGGGCGTCAGGCGGCCGCGAGGCAGCATTTCTTGTATTTCTTGCCCGAGCCGCACGGGCAGGGGTCGTTCCGGCCGACATCCTTCAGCGGGTTGCGGACGGGCTCCTCGGGCTCGTCCTCCTCGCCATCGTCGGCAAGCCCCCGCTCCAGCTCGGCTACGACATCCTCGACATAGCCGAGGTCCTTGTCCCGGAACCGGGCCAGGTCCTGCGGGTGCTGCTCGGCATCGGCGAGCGTGAGCGCGAACCATTCGGGGTCACTGACGTCGTCGAGAAGCCGTGCATCCGCGCGCGCCACCGCGACACGCTCGGCGAGGTCACGGAAGCCGCAGAGGGCGATCGTCTCCTCCCAGCCGGCCCAGGCCGCGTCCCCGGCGCGGGCCGGGCGCTCCTCGTCGAAGCGTATCAGGAGCGCACGGGCCCGATCCGGCCCGATCCGGCCTGACTGGAGGAGGACCGCGTAGCTGCCGAAGAGGCACCAGCGCACGAACTCGTCGACCTCGCGGTCGAGGAGCACGGCCTCGAGCGCGGTGGCATCGTCGTCGAAGACGCTCGCGACGACGCGAGACAGGGTGCCGCCGAGCGCATCGCCGATCCAGGCGCCGGCCGGATCGTCGGGCCGGCGCAAGAGCCGCATCAGCGGCTGGAACAGCCGCTTGTCACGGACGGCGCCGAGGACGTGAATGCCCCAGAACAGGAGGTTGGCGTCGCGCTCGCTCGGCACCTCGCCGCGGGCCGCCCCTTCGACCAGCGGCAGCACGGCATCGGCGACGCGGCTGGGCGACCGAACCGCCTGGTCGAGCGCCTCAGCCGGCAGGTCGCGCGAGGCCGACAGCGCGGCGACGAGGTCGATGCGGCCGGAGCGTGCCGCCGGGATCGGGTCGTCGTTGTAGGTCCGGCTCACGAACGCAACACCGCGCCGGTCCGTTTCGCGGCCGCCTCGACAATCCGGGCCGAGACCGCCTCGATCTCCGCATCGGTCAGCGTTCGGTCGGTCGGCTGCAGCGTCACGCCGAGCGCGACCGACTTCTTGTCCGGCTCGATCCCAGGGCCCTCGTAGAGGTCGAACACCTCCGTCCGGGCGATCAGCGCCCGGTCGACATTGCCGACGGCGCGAAGAAGGTCGCCGACCGGAACGTCGCGGCCGACCACGAAGGCGAAGTCGCGGGACAGGGGTTGCAGGCCGGAGAGAACCAGCTTCGGCTTGATCTTGGTCGGGCGGTATTTTGGCAGCGGCAGGAGGTCGAGCGTGATCTCGAACACGACCGGCGCGCCCTTGAGGTCGAGCGCGCCCATAATGCGCGGATGCACCTCGCCGAAATGCCCGACGACGCCCTTCGGCCCGAAGGAGAGCGTCCCGGACCGCCCGGGATGCAGCCAGTCCGGCCCATCAGGCGCCACCTGCAGGCCGCCGGCCGGAATGCCAAAGGCTGCAAAGAGGGCCAGCGCGTCGGCCTTGGCGTCGAAGATGTCGACTGCACGGGCGCCGCCGTCCCAGTGCCGACCGGAGCCGCCGGCCCGCGCGGTGCCGCGCCGGAGCCCGGCGGCCCGAATGGTCTGCCCCTCCGGCTGGTCGGAGGAGAAGCATTGCCCGACCTCGAACAGGGCGACGTCGGGGAAGCCACGGTCGGCGTTGCGGCCGGCCGCCTTGAGGAGGCCGGGGACGAGGCTCGGCCGCATGTCGGAGAGGTCGGAGGCGATCGGGTTTGCTAGCTGCAACGCGGGCGCGCCGCCCCCGAAGAGCTTGGCCTCGTCATGCGAGATGAAGGACCAGGTCACGGCCTCGACCATGCCGCGGGCGGCGAACTCGCGCTTGGCGGACGCGGTGCGGCGCTGGAGGAGGGTCAAGATGGGCTTCGCGACCGCCTGTTCGAGCCGGGGCAGCGGCTCCGGCCGGATGCGGTCGAGCCCGGCGATGCGGATGACCTCTTCGACGAGGTCGGCCTTGCCCTCGATGTCGGGTCGCCAGGACGGAGGCAGCACCTTCACACGGTCGCCCGGACCCGCGACCGTGAAGCCGAGTTCCTGGAGGATCACCTTGGCTTCCGGCCGAGGCAGGTCGAGGCCGGACAGCCGCCGGATCTCGGTCCAGGGGAAGTCGATCGGGTGGTCGCGCTCGGGAATGGTGCCCGCGAGCGAGATCTCGGACGGTTCTCCGCCGCAGAGGTCGAGGATCAGCTGCGTTGCGAGGTCGAGGCCCGGGACCGTGAAGGCCGGGTCGACGCCGCGCTCGAAGCGGTAGCGGGCATCCGTGATGATGCCGAGCCTTCGCCCGGTCTGGGCGATGTTCAGCGGGTTCCAGAGCGCCGATTCCACGAGAACGTCCGTCGTGCCCTCGTCACAGCCCGAATGCTCGCCTCCCATGATGCCGGCGATCGATTCCGGGCCGTTCTCGTCGGCGATGACGACGATCTCGTCGTCGAGAGCATAGGTGCGACCGTCGAGTGCCAGGATCTCCTCGCCCGCCTTGGCCCGTCGGACGGTGAGATCGCCCCGGACCTTGGCGGCATCGAAGACATGGAGCGGACGGCCGCGGTCGAAGGTCAGGAGGTTCGTGACGTCGACGAGCCGGTTGATCGGCCGGAGCCCGATCGCCGTCAGCTTGCGCTGCAGCCAGTCCGGGGAGAGGCCGTTCTTGACCCCGCGCACCAGCCGGAGCGCGAAAGCCGGGCAGAGACGGGCATCGTCGCCTTCGAGGTCCAGCTTGACCTGAACCGGGCACGGGAACGTGCCCCGGATCGGCGCGATCCGGTCGGGCTTTAGCCCGCCTACGCCGGCCGCCGCGAGATCGCGGGCAATGCCATGGACGGAGGTGCAATCCGGCCGGTTCGGCGTGAGGTTGATCTCGATCAGCGGGTCGGCGAGCCCGGCATAGGCCGCATAAGGCTGCCCGATGGGGGCGTCGCCCGGCAGGTCGAGGATACCGTCATGATCCTCGGAGAGTTCGAGCTCGGCGGCCGAGCACAGCATGCCGGCGCTCTCGACGCCGCGCACGTTCACGACCGCGAGCGTAAGATTCTTGCCGGGCACGTAGGTGCCGGGCGGCGCGAAGACGGACCGCATGCCGGCCCGCGCATTCGGCGCGCCGCAGACGACCTGGACCGGCGCGCCCGCGCCCGTATCGACGAGGCAGACCCGTAGCCGGTCCGCGTTCGGATGCGGCTCGGCCGAGATCACCGAGGCGACGACATAGGGCGCAAGCGCCTTCGCCTTGTCCTCTACGCGCTCGACCTCGAGGCCGATGCGGGTGAGCGTCGTCGTGATCTCGTCGAGCGGAGCCGCGGTCTCGAGATGGTCGCGCAGCCAGGAGAGGGTGAACTTCATCGACGTGTCTATCTCGGCCGTGACTTGGCAAGGAGGAGAACCGCGAGGGTCCGGCGTGTTGGAAAGTCCAAGTCTTCCAGCAAGGCAATGGCGCCCCGCGCGATTCCGGCGAGTTCCAGCGTCTCGGCTCCGCCGATGGTGAAGTCCGGTGCCGCGTAATCGGCCTTGAATCGGCGTTCCTGGAGGTTCTTGAACGCTTCGCCGACGGCCCTCAGAGTAGGCGCAAGCTGAAGCATCTCGGCACTTTCGAGCGTAGCTTTCAGCTCGGCACGATCCAGGGCTCGGTAGAGCAGGGCGAGCATGTCGGGATCGTGGTCGGGCCCTGACAGCGTGTCAGCACACACAAACGAGAGGGCATGAAAGACGGCGTAATAAGCCGTGCTCACGGCACGGCGTCGGCATGCGTTCAGCTCGACCAGCTTACCCGCCGGACGGCCCGCCAGGTCATCAGCGATGCTCAGGAACTCGTAGACGAGATCATTCGCAAGTCGCGTCACGCTGCCTGCTCGTCCACGGGATATTCCAGATTCAGATAGGGCTGTCGCTCATCGCCGGCGGTGAGCAATGCGTCCCGAAGCGTCACCATAGCGTTCAACGACGCCGTGCTGCTCGGCCTCGCCGCGGTCGGCGGAGGAACACCTTGATGAAGAGCGACCGCTCCCCGGCGTGATCCTCGCCGGCCCTGACGTCGGCCCTCGCAAATGCGTCACCCAGCGCGGAAGCCAAAGCGGTTTGGACGGTCGCGTCCAGTTCGGCCTGCGACAGCATGGGTGATCCCCCCTTTATCCCGTCAGCCCGCCGACCAGCGTCGGCAGATCGAGCGGCCTGAAGCCGTAATGCTCGAGCCAGCGCACGTCCGCGTCGAAGAAGGCGCGCAGGTCCGGCATGCCGTATTTCAGCATGGCGATGC
>NZ_CAXTAZ010000059.1:0-30713 GCF_964242715.1 uncultured Enterovirga sp. | reverse complement strand
GGCGTGCCCTTCACGCTCTCGACCATGAGCATCTGCTCGATCGAGGACGTGGCCGAACACACGGATCGGCCCTTCTGGTTCCAGCTCTACGTCATGCGGGACCGGGACTTCATCGACCGGCTCATCGATCGGGCGAAGGCGGCGGGCTGCTCGGCGCTCGTCCTGACGCTCGATCTTCAGATCCTCGGGCAGCGCCACAAGGACGTCCGCAATGGATTGTCCACGCCGCCCAAGCCGACGCTCGGCAACCTCCTCAACCTCGCGACCAAGCCCGCCTGGTGCCTCGCGATGCTGGGCACCAAGAGACGGCAATTCGGCAATATCGTCGGCCACGTGAAAGGCGTCGCCGACATGAGCTCGCTCTCGTCCTGGGCGGCCGACCAGTTCGACCCGACCCTCTCCTGGGACGATGTCGCCCGTATCAAGGAGCGCTGGGGCGGGAAGCTGATCCTCAAGGGCATTCTGGATCCGGAGGACGCCGAACTCGCGGCCCGAAGCGGGGCAGACGCCCTCATCGTCTCGAATCACGGCGGGCGCCAGCTCGACGGCGCGATGTCGTCGATCTCGGCCCTGCCGGCGATCGTGCAGGCGGTCGGCAACCGGATCGAGGTCCTGTTCGACGGCGGCATCCGGTCAGGGCAGGACGTGATCAAGGCCTTGGCGCTCGGGGCCCACGGCACCTTCATCGGCCGCGCCTTCCTCTACGGGCTCGGTGCGGGCGGCGAGGCCGGGGTCACGCAATGCCTCGACATCATCCGCAAGGAGCTCGACGTCACGATGGCGATGTGCGGGCTCCGCGACGTCCGTCACGTTGATACACGCATCCTGGCCGATACCGACGGCCTCGTGCCGCGCGCGCAGCGGAGCGGCATCGCCCCGCCGCGGCTCGCAGCCGAATAGCCAGGTCAGCGACAGAACTCGTCCGCCACGATCCGGTACGCCGCCCGCAGATTGGAGAGATGCCGGCCGTCGCGGGAGGATCCTTCCTTGCCCTTCCAATAGGCGGTCGGGGAGCGCGATGCGGCATAGGGATCGACGAAGCTGCATCCTCGCCGGGCACAGATCTCCGCCAGGCCGTCGCTATACAGCTTGAAGGCGGCAGGCTCGAAGATGGTGCCGAGCGCCTCCGGGATCGGCGGGACCGCAGCCACTATGACCCTGGCGCCGGCCGCCGCGAACTGGGCGACGAGGGCTTCGGCGTTGGCGCGAAAGCGGCCGAAGGCGGCATCGCCGGCCGGATCGTGCTTCCTGAGAAGGTCGTTCGTGCCGATCGCGAGGAACACGACGGCGGGAGGTGTCTCGAAACGAAAGCTCGACGCGAGCTTCAGATACTCGGCCGCTTTCATGCCGGTGACGCCGCCATTGACGAGGTTCAGTTCGCAGGGCGGGCGTTCCGCCGGATAGAGTTCGGCGTAGGAATCCCCGGCCACGAAGCCGTAGGGCGCCGTGGCTTCGCCCAGATGGGCGTTGATGAGGGTCGCCCGCGCGCCCCCATAGCTGACGGCGCTGATCGAGGGCGCTGGCCGGGCGAGCCAGCCGATGGCGAAAGAGGCGCTGGCGAATGCCAAACACCCGGCCGCCGCGAGCCATCGCCTCCGTCGGGGACCTTGGACCTTCATGCAGAGCTCCTCGACGCGCCGCCCTGCCGTCGCGCGCCGCGCATTCGCGCGTCCGCCCCTTCGCATGTTCGCCCGGGCCGGACCACTTGCTGGCCTGCGTCCGTCTCAGGCACGACGCTGCGGTGATCGTGATCGATCATTCCAGGTCGGCGCGCGTTAGCCGATCAGCTGCCCAGGAGATCACCGTGACCCAGACTCACCCACGCCGCGCCTTTCTCGCCGGGGCGACCGCGCTCGCCTTCGGATCGACCCTCCGGACCGCCTGGGCCCAGACCCCGGCGCCTGGGCCCTACACGCTCGACCCGCTGCCCTACCCGGCGGCCGCGAACGAGCCGCATATCGACGCGAAGACGATGGAGATCCATCACGGCCGGCATCATCAAGCCTATGTGACGAACCTGAATGCGGCCCTCGCCGGCCAGGGCGAATCCGCCAAGATGCCGCTTCCCGATCTGCTGGCCGGCCTCAACAAGCTGCCCGAGGGGATCCGCACCGCGATCCGCAACAATGGCGGCGGGCATGCCAATCACACGATGTTCTGGCAGGTGATGGGCGGCAAGGGCGGCGAGCCGGCCGGCGAGGTCCGGGCGGCGATCGACCGCGACCTTGGCGGCTTCGCCAAGATGCAGGCCGATTTCAATCAGGCGGGCGTGCAACGTTTCGGGTCCGGATGGGTCTTCGTGACGGTGGCGCGGGACGGCAAGCTCGCCATCACCTCGAGGGCGAACCAGGACACGCCCCTGATGGACGGCGAGCGCGTTCTCTTCGGCAACGACGTCTGGGAGCACGCCTATTACCTGACCTACCAGAACCGCCGGCCCGACTACCTGAAAGCCTGGTGGAACGTCGTGAACTGGCCCAAGGTCGCCGAACGCTACGCGGCCGCGAAGGCCGGCACGCTCGCCATCTGACGTCGTCGTTCATGGAGGCCCTCAACCTGAAAGCTTCCGTGACGACGGGCATGTCGCGAAGCTTGCGGCTCCTTGCGGCCCGGCCCCGACTCATCGCGGCCGCGGCCTTTGGACTGGCCGCGGGTTTGCTGGTCCCGGGAGCGGGCATGGCCAGCCGGTTGCTGGTCGGCTGGGATGCCGGGATCGGCCTCTTCCTCGTGCTCGGTTGGGCCATGATGGCGCGCTCGGGCCAGGCCGATATCCAGCGGCGGGCCGATCGTGAGGATGCTGGGGCGGCCGCCGTGCTCGTCCTGACGATGGTCGGGGCGGTCGCGAGCCTTGTCGCGATCGCGGTCGAACTGCGCGGCATCAAAGGGTCTCCGGAGGCCGGCAGGCTCGCCCTCGCGGGCGCGACGATCCTTTTGTCCTGGCTCTTCGTTCACACGATGTACGCGCTCCATTACGCCCATGATTACTATGCCGGCGAGGACGATCGGGGCGGTCTGAAATTCCCGGGCGACGCGAAGCCCGACTATTGGGACTTCATGTATTTCGCCTTCAACCTCGGTGCGGCGGCGCAGACCTCGGACGTGATGATCGAGGCGAAACGAATGCGCCGCTTCGTGCTCGCGCACACGATCCTGTCCTTCCTGTTCAACACCACGATCCTGGCGCTCGCGATCAATGTCGGGGCGAGCCTGCTTTGAGCGACCGGTAGCCGTACCATGCCGACGCGGTGCCATCCCCCTTGCGATCCTGCGGAAATAGACATAAACATATCTTTATGTCTTCACCTGCCGAGAAGTTGCCAGTCATCGGAGTTTCCGGCCTCGTCGCGACGCTTCGGGCCGTCTCGGAGGAGACGCGTCTCCGGATCATCGCGCTCTTGGCCGAGGGGGAGCTCTCGGTCTCCGACCTGACCGACATCCTCGGGCAGTCTCAGCCCCGGATTTCGCGGCACCTGAAGGTGCTGGTCGAGGCCGGCGTTCTCGAGCGCCATCGCGAGGGCGCCTGGGCCTTCTTCCGCCTCGCCGAAGGCATGTCGACGGGCCTTCTCCAGCCGATCCTGGCGGGGCTCGATCCGCAGGATCCCGGCTTGTCCGAGGATCGGGAGCGGCTCGCCGGCGTCCGCGCCGAGCGGTCCCGCGCCGCCCAGAGCTTTTTCGCGCGACTTGCTCCCCGTTGGGACGAACTCCGCTCGCTGCAGGTTGCCGAGGAGGCGGTGGAGACCGCCATCCTCGACGTCGTCGGGCCCGGCCGGCTCGGCACGATTCTCGATCTCGGGACCGGCACCGGGCGCATGCTGCAGCTGCTCGCGCCCCGCGCCGCGCGGGCCGTGGGCCTGGACGCGAGTCACGCCATGCTGTCCGTCGCCCGCGCCAACCTCGCGCGTTCCGGTCAGGCAAGGGTCGATCTGCGGCAGGGCGACATCTACGCGCCGCCGCTTGTCCGTGGCGGGTTCGACCTGATCCTCGTCCATCAGGTGCTGCATTACCTGGACGATCCGGCCCGGGCGCTCGCCCAGGCCGCGCGGCTTCTCGCGCCGGGTGGCCGGCTCCTCGTCGTCGATTTCGCGCCGCACGGCCTCGAATTTCTGCGCGAGACCCAGGCGCACCGCCGGCTCGGCTTCGCCCGCGAGCAGGTCTCCGCCTGGCTCGACGAGGCCGGTCTCGACAGCCGCCATGCCGGCGACCTCGCCCCGTCCGATGGGCAGGGCGACAAGCTGACCGTCTCGCTCTGGCTCGGCTGCGACCGCCAGGTCGCGCCAGCGTCCACCATTCACGATCGGGAGGTTGCCTGATGTTTCCCGCCGCATTCCGTCCGAGCCGCCACTCGTCCCGCCCGATCCGGGTCTCCTTCGAGTTCTTCCCGCCGAAGACCGACGAGATGGAATCCGTCCTGTGGTCCTCGATCGAGCGGCTCGCGCCGCTCCGTCCCGATTTCGTCTCCGTCACCTACGGGGCCGGGGGCTCCACCCGCGAGCGGACGCACAAGACGGTGAGCCGCATTCTGGCCGAGACCGACCTGAAGCCGGCCGCGCACCTGACCTGCGTGGCCGCGAACCGGGACGAGATCGACGATGTCGTGCGCGGCTACCGCGACATCGGCGTCCGCCACATCGTGGCCCTGCGGGGCGATCCGATGGCCGGGATCGGCACCGCCTACGAAGCCCATCCGGGCGGCTACGCCCAGACCTGCGATCTCGTCGCCGGCATCAAGCGGCTCGGAGATTTCGAGGTCTCGGTCTCGGCCTATCCCGAGAAGCATCCGGAGGCGCCCTCGATCGAGGCCGATCTCGATGCGCTCGCGACCAAGGTCGATGCGGGCGCCGACCGGGCCATCACCCAGTTCTTCTTCGATAACGACCTCTACCTGCGCTATCTCGACCGGGTGCGGGCGCGCGGGATCACCATCCCGATCGTGCCCGGCATCCTGCCGGTGCAGAATTTCAAGCTCGCGAAGAGCTTCGCCGAGCGGGCGGGCGCGAGCGTGCCGGAATGGCTGGGCAGCCGCTTCGAAGGGCTCGAGGGCGACGTCGACACCCGCAAGATGGTCGCGGCCGCGGTCGCGGCCGAGCAGGTGCTCGACCTCGTTGATCGTGGCGTGTCCGAGTTCCATTTCTACACGATGAACCGCGCAGACCTCGTCTTCGCCATCTGCCACCTGCTCGGGCTGAGGGCAGTGGCACCGGCTGAGCCGGCGCGGGTGGCGGCGTGAGGGGGGTCGCGCATGGCTTCGATGTCGACAAGCTTCGAACAAGAGTTGAAGGCGGAGATCGAGTCTTTTCGCGCCGAGATCAAAGAGCGGAAAGAGAGGCGTGAGCAAGAGCAAAGGGATCGCGATCGCGCATTTGCTGCTGAAGCCAACGTCCTTCTCGACCCGGATCACATCAGGAATTTGATCACAGAACGCGAAGAGAACGCTCGCCTTCGCAAACGTCTTGAGGCCGCAGAACGGCGCATCGCCGAGTTGGAAAAGCGGAATGGCTGAGCCCGACAATCTGATGCTGGTTCATTTCCGGGAACTGCGTGCGGAGCTGTCCCGTCAGGACAAGCTGAGGGAAGATCTCGCGAAGAAGCAGATCGATATGGGCCGTGCGCTGACGGGTGAAACACTCATGGCCCGCTATGCCGTGACGGACGTCGACGAACGGCTGCAAGCGATCGAAGCACGTCTCGCTCGCCTGGAAGGTGACCGCACATGACGACCGATACCGTTTCCGCCCTCCGGGCCGCTGCGCGCGAGCGCATCCTCGTCATGGACGGGGCGATGGGGACCGAAATCCAGAACCTGAAACTCTCGGAGGCGGATTTCCGCGGCGAGCGCTTCCGGGATCACGCCCATGACCAGAAGGGCAACAACGACCTCCTGATCCTGACCCAGCCGGAGGCGGTGCGCGACATCCACCTCAGCTACTTCCTGGCCGGCGCCGACATCGTCGAGACGAACACCTTCTCGTCGACCTCGATCGCGCAGGGCGATTACGGACTCGAAACCGCGGTCCACGACCTGAATGTCGAGGGCGCCCGCGTCGCCCGCGAGGCGGCCGTGATGGCCGAGGCGAAGGACGGGCGCCGCCGCTTCGTCGCCGGTGCGGTCGGGCCGACCAACCGCACGCTCTCGATCTCGCCCGACGTCAACAATCCGGGCTTCCGGGCCGTTACCTTTGACCATGTCCGCGACAGCTATGCCGAGCAGGTCCGCGGCCTCGTCGAGGGCGGCGCCGACCTGATCCTGATCGAGACCATCTTCGACACGCTGAACGCCAAGGCCGCGATCCTGGCAGCGCGGCGCGTCTTCGTCGAGCTCGGTCGCACGCTGCCGATCATGATCTCGGGCACGATCACCGACCTTTCCGGCCGCACGCTGTCGGGCCAGACTCCGGCCGCGTTCTGGCACTCGGTCCGCCACGCCGATCCGATCACGGTCGGGCTGAACTGCGCGCTCGGCGCCCGCGAGATGCGGGCCCATATCGCGGAACTGTCGCGCATCGCCGACACGCTCGTCTGCGCCTACCCGAATGCCGGCCTGCCAAACGAGTTCGGGATGTACGACGAGTCGCCCGAGGCGACCGCGGCCCTCATCGCCGAGTTCGCCGATGCCGGCCTCGTCAACGTCGTCGGCGGCTGCTGCGGCACGACGCCGGCCCATATTCGGGCGATCGCGGCCGCGGTCGCCGGCAAGGCACCGCGCGAGATTCCGGTGGTCGAGCCGGTGATGAAATTGGCAGGCCTTGAACCCTACATCCTCACGAAGGACATCCCCTTCGTGAATGTGGGCGAGCGCACGAACGTAACCGGCTCGGCCAAGTTCAGGAAGCTCATCACCAACGGCGATTACGCGGCCGCGCTCGACGTCGCGCGCGACCAGGTCATCGCCGGCGCCCAGGTCATCGACGTCAACATGGACGAGGGCCTGCTCGATTCCGAGCGGGCCATGGTCGAGTTCCTGAACCTCGTCGCGGCCGAGCCGGACATCGCCCGCGTGCCGGTGATGGTCGACTCATCCAAGTTCCAGGTCATCGAGGCCGGCCTGAAATGCGTCCAGGGCAAGCCGATCGTGAACTCGATCTCGATGAAGGAGGGGGTCGACAAGTTCAAGGCCGAGGCCACGATCTGCCGCGACTACGGGGCGGCGGTCGTCGTCATGGCCTTCGACGAGCAGGGACAGGCCGATACCCAGGCCCGCAAGGTCGAGATCTGCACGCGCGCCTACCGCATCCTCGTCGACGAGGTCGGCTTTCCGCCCGAAGACATCATCTTCGATCCGAACGTCTTCGCGGTCGCGACCGGGATCGAGGAGCACGACAATTACGGCGTCGACTTCATCGAGGCGACCCGCGAGATCACCTCGACCCTGCCGCATTGCCACATCTCGGGAGGCGTCTCGAACCTCAGCTTCTCGTTCCGGGGCAACGAGCCGGTGCGCGAGGCGATGCACGCGGTCTTCCTCTACCACGCCATCCAGGCCGGCATGGATATGGGGATCGTGAATGCCGGCCAGCTCGCCGTCTACGAATCCATCCCGGCCGACCTGCGCGAGGTCTGCGAAGACGTCGTCCTGAACCGGCGCAAGGGCGAAACACCCTCCGCGACCGAGCGGCTTCTCGAGGCGGCGGAGCGCTTCAAGGGCGGGGCCGGCGCCCAGGCCCGGACGCTCGACATGACCTGGCGGGAATGGCCGGTCGCGAAGCGGCTCGAACACGCCCTCGTCAACGGCTTCACCGACTTCATCGCAGTGGACACGGAAGAGGCGCGCCTCTCGGTCGCCCGGCCTCTCCACGTCATCGAGGGGCCGTTGATGAGCGGCATGAACGTCGTCGGCGACCTGTTCGGCTCGGGCAAGATGTTCCTGCCCCAGGTCGTGAAGTCGGCCCGCGTGATGAAGCAGGCTGTCGCCTATCTCATGCCCTACATGGAGAAGGAGAAGGAGGAGACCGGGCAGGCCCAGGGCGAGCCCGCGGGCGTGGTCCTGATGGCGACCGTGAAGGGCGACGTCCACGACATCGGCAAGAACATCGTCGGCGTCGTCCTCCAGTGCAACAATTACGAGGTGATCGACCTCGGCGTGATGGTGCCGGCCCGCAAGATCCTGGACATCGCCCGCGAGAGGGGCGTCGATGTCATCGGCCTCTCCGGCCTGATCACGCCCTCGCTCGACGAGATGGCCCATGTCGCGGCCGAGATGGAGCGCGAAGGGTTCAGCATCCCGCTGCTGATCGGCGGCGCGACGACGAGCCGGGTCCACACTGCGGTGAAGATCCACCCGAACTACACGAGCGGTCAGACCATCTACGTCAACGACGCGAGCCGCGCCGTGGGGGTCGTCTCCTCGCTTCTCTCGCCGGACCAGAAGGTCACCTATATCGACAATGTCCGGGCGGAATACCGAAGGGTCGCCGACGCGCATGCGCGGGGAGAGGCCGACAAGAAGCGGCTCTCGATCGCTGCCGCGCGCACGAACGCGATGAGGATTGACTGGGCGGCCTACAGGCCGACGCGGCCGGGCTTCACCGGCGCGCGCGTGTTCCGGTCCTACGAGGTCGCCGACCTCGTCCCCTATATCGACTGGACGCCCTTCTTCCAGACCTGGGACATGAAGGGCCGCTTCCCGGCTATCCTCGAAGACGAGGCGCAGGGCGCTTCCGCCCGCGCTCTGTACGAGGATGCGCAGGAGATGCTGTCCAAGATCGTGGCCGAGCGCTGGTTCAATCCGAAGGCCGTGATCGGCTTCTGGCCGGCGAACACCGTCGCCGACGACATCCGGCTCTATACCGGCGAGAGCCGGACGGAGACGCTCGCGACCTTCCATGGGCTCCGCCAGCAGCTCTCGAAGCGGGACGGGCGGCCGAACCTGTCGATCTCGGACTTCGTCGCGCCGAAGGATAGCGACGTCGCGGATTACGTCGGCGGCTTCGTGGTCACGGCCGGGATCGAGGAGGTCCGCATCGCCGAGCGCTTCGAACGGGCGAACGACGATTACCGCTCGATCCTGGTCAAGGCGCTGGCCGATCGCATCGCGGAGGCCTTCGCCGAGCGCATGCACGAGCGGGTGCGGCGGGAATTCTGGGGCTATGCCCCGGACGAGGCGATCGCGCCGGGCGACCTGGCCTCGGAAGACTATCGGGGCATCCGGCCGGCACCGGGCTATCCGGCCCAGCCCGACCATACCGAGAAGTCGACCCTGTTCGATCTCCTGCAGGCGGAGCGCCGCATCGGCGTGAAGCTGACGGAGAGCTTCGCGATGTGGCCGGGTTCGTCGGTCTCCGGCCTCTTCATCGGCCATCCGGACGCGCATTACTTCGGCGTCGCCAAGGTGGAGCGCGACCAGGTCGAGGATTACGCCGCGCGGAAAGGCATGGACATCGCCGAGGTCGAGCGCTGGCTGTCGCCGATCCTGAACTACGACGTGGCCCGGTATCGTCTCGAGGCGGCTGAGTAGCAGCCGCTTCCGCTATCAGAGCGAGCAACCCGAGCCGCAGCAGCCGCCCATGATGGCGCGGCCACTCAACCAAGCGGCTTCTACTCGGAACTGACGAGCTGGACCCGGGCCAGGCCTCCGATCCCGAGCGCCTGGGCGGAGGCTTTCGACAGGTCGATGACGCGGCCATGCGCGAAAGGCCCGCGGTCGTTGATGCGGACGATCACCGACCGGCCGGTCTTCGGATCGACGACCTTCACCTTGGTCCCGAACGGCAGGTAGCGGTGGGCGGCGGTCAGCGCATTCTGGTTGAAGACCTCGCCGCTCGCCGTTCGGCGGCCATGGAAGCCGGGCCCGTACCACGAGGCCACGCCGGCCTGGAGGGGGCGTTCGGGCTTGCCGGGTCCTGGCTCCTGAGCGGCTACGGCGAAAGCCGGCCAAGCCGCCGCCGCGAAGGCTCCGGCCTCGCTCCAGGCGGGAGCAGCACCGGCAGGCGTGACCTCGACGATGCCGGGCAACGCCACACCGTCGGCAAGCCGAGATTCGGGAAAGGACGGCCGCGGCGGAGGCCGGATCGCGAGGCGTGACAAGGTCGTGTCCCGAGCGGCCGCGGCCCGAATGACCTCCTGCACGGGGGAGGGCGCCGGCGCAGGCGCGCCGGTCCCTAGACGAGGATCGAACTGGAGGCTCGCAGGTATCGCGGCGAAGGCGGGCCGGAGCCCGAAGGGAGAGGCCAAAGCCGATGGTGGACCGAAGATCGCCTCGGCCGTGAGCGCATGCGTGCCGGGCGGCGCGGCCGGGGCCACCTCCGGCCCGATCTCGGCGATCGCCAGAGGCAGGTCCGGCACGGGCAGGATCACGAGAACCGGCTCAGCCGTCAGCGCGGCTGAGGGCGTCGAGGATGCGACCGGCAGCGAGGCATCCATTGCCGCGCGCTGCAGCGACGTCGAAGCCAGAAGCGCCGTGGCGCCCAGGGCCACGGTTCCGGTAGACCAGGCGATGAGAGCTTTCGCGGCCATCGCCGCATTCTGTACAATGATGGACGGATTTCAAGCAAGCTCGGCCGAACGGGTAGTAGCGGCACCGGAGCCGTCTCCAAGACCGTATCCAGTACAGGTCGGACGAGGTTCGAATGCAGAGTCGAATTTTAATGCTTTTTTAAGCATACATCGCGAAATCAGTGCGGGAACGTGAGTGTTCCTCTGCAGAATACCCGGTCCGTAATGCGGATGTGTCGCTTGTGATGACGCGCCGGTACGCGGTTCGGCCGCGTTCTAGACTGCGGCTTGGGCCTGCCGGGTGTAGGCGAGCCAGTCCTGGACGCGCCGCTCCGGGTCGGCCGCCTGGGTGACATCGCTGACCACCGCGATCGAATCAGCGCCGGCCGCGAACACGCCGGGGGCGCGCTCCAGCGTGATTCCCCCGATCGCAACCAGCGGGATCGATCCGATCCGGCGCTTCCAGACGCCGATCCGGTCGAGTCCCTGCGGCGAGAAGCGCATGGCTTTCAGCGTCGTGGGGTAGATCGGCCCGAGCGCCACATAATCCGGCGCGTGGGCGAGGGCGGTTTCGAGCTCGTCCTCGTCATGGGTCGAGATGCCGAGCGTGAGGCCGGCCCGGCGGATCGCCGGCACGTCGGCCTCGGCGAGATCCTCCTGGCCGAGATGCAGATGCGACGCCCCGGCCTCGATCGCGGCCCGCCAATAATCGTTGACGACGAGCCGCGTCGCCGTTCCGGCTATGACGGCAAGCGACGCCGTCACCAACCGGAGGGCCTCGTCATGCCCGAGGTCCTTGGCGCGGAGTTGCACCGTGCCGATCCCGAGCCGCACGAGCCGCTCGACCCAGGCCAGGCTGTCGACGACGGGGTAGAACCGGTCCGGGTAGGGGAGGGCGCTCATCCGGCTAAGGGTCCTGATGCTCTCCGCTCATGCCAGCGCAAGCCGGCATCCACTCCCAGGCACCTGTGCGCTGGACGGGCTGGGTCCCGGCTTCCGCCGGGATGAGCGGGGGTGGGTTTCAGCAGGGCGAGCCTCATCCGGCTGCGTGCCAGAACGGAGTCCCGACGACCGGTGTCGAGGGCGAGGCGAAGTCGCGTTGCGGCATCAGCCCGGCCTCATGCGCGAGACGTCCCGCCTCGACCGCGAGCGCGAAGCCGCGCGCCATGGCGACCGGGTCGTCGGCCTTGGCAATGGCGGTGTTGAGGAGGACGGCGTCGTAGCCGAGCTCCATCGCCTCCGCGGCATGGGAGGGAGCGCCGAGCCCGGCATCGACGATCAGGGTGACGTCGGGAAGGCGCGAGCGCAGCGTCTGGAGCGCAGAGCGGCTCACGATGCCCTGGCCGCTGCCGATCGGCGAGGCCCAGGGCATCACGACCCGGCACCCGGCCTCGACGAGGCGCGAGGCGACGCTCAGATCCTCGGTCGTGTAGGGAAAGACCTCGAACCCGTCCCGGCACAGGATACCGGCGGCCTCGACCAGACCGACGACGTCCGGCTGCAGCGTCTCGTCGTCTCCGATCACCTCGAGCTTGATCCAAGGGGTCGCGAACAGCTCGCGCGCGAGCTCGGCCGTCGCGACGGCCTCCTTCACGGTCCGGCAGCCGGCAGTGTTCGGCAGCACCTTGACGCCGAGCGACTGGATGATGCGCCAGAACGCATCGCCGCTGCGTCCGCCGCCCGCCTCCCGGCGCACCGACACGGTCACGATTCCGGCGCCGGAAGCCTGGATTGCCCGTTCCATCACGGCGGGGGATGGATAAAGCGCGGTGCCGACGAGGAGGCGCGAGGCGACCTCCTGACCATAAAGCTGCATCACACCGCTCCTCACCCGCCCTGACGAGGCGTGACGACTTCGACCGCATCGCCCTCCGCCAACTCGATATCGGCCCAGCGAGCCCGGCGCACGACCTCCTGGTTCACGGCGACGGCGAAGAAGGTACCCTCGTAGCCGAGTTCCGCGAGGAGGTCGGGGATGCGCGTTGCGCCGACCTCGGCCGGCTCGCCGTTGACGGTCAGGACCATCGCATCACCTCGTTGTCCCGAATTCCCGACAAGACGTAATTCGCCACCACCTCGCCCAGGGCCGGCGCCATCAGGAAACCGTGCCGGTAGAGTCCGTTCACGGCGATGCGCTGGCCCTTCACTTCGATCCGGGGGGCATGATCCGGAAAGGCGGGCCTGAGGGCGGTGCCGAGCTCGACGATGCGGGCCTCGCCGAAGGCTGGATGAAGCGCATAGGCCGCAGTCAGCAATTCCAAGGCGGAGCGGACGCTGACACCGGACGTGTCCTCGCTTTCGATCGTGCTCGCCCCGATCAGGAAGCGGTCACCCGGGCGCGGAATGACGTAGAGCGGCCAGCGCGGGTGCATCAGCCGCACGGGGCGGCGCAGCGCGATCTCGGTCGTCTCGACCAGCACCGTCTCGCCCTTCACGCCCCGCAGCTCGGGCAAGGCGTCGCGGGCGGCGATCCCGCGGCAATCGACGACGAGGCCCGGCGCGGTCGTCGGGTCCACGGCGGAACCGAAGCGGATCGGAACTCCGCGCCGGGTCAGTTCGGAATGCAGAGCCGGGAGCACGGTGCGGGGTTCGACATGACCCTCGTCGGGGAAGAACAGCCCGGTCCGGAACCGGCCCGCCAGAGCAGGCTCGAGATTCCCGATCTCGGCCTCGCTCACGGTCCGGTGCCCGGATGTCTGGCGCGCGAAACGGTCGAGGTCGCCCCGATCGCGCGGATGCGAGACGACGAGGGAGCCGAGCAGCGAGGTCTCGGGCAGGTGGCGCCGCCACAAGTCGATCGAACGACGGCCGAGCCGGACGACGATCGGCTCCGCACCATCGCTTTCGCAATCGGGGGCCAGCATACCGCCGGCCCAGTAGCTGGTCGAACGCGACAGCGAGGGATCGTCGCGCTCATGGAGGCTGACCGGGAGACCGGCCTCGCTAAGCATCAAGGCCGCCCAGGTGCCGCAGATGCCGGCCCCGATGACGGAGACGGCGTCCGACGATGGCGAAGGCTCTGTGTCGCTCATTCCGTCCCTCCGCCGATGCGAGTCGGATCAGGTTCAAAGGGTTCGGGCCGAACCTTGGTTCGGCGCCGTCTCAGCCCGGCCGGGCACCCCTCGGATCGTCTTAATGTGTGCGGGCACAGGGGATTTCACAACCCCGCCCCAAGCCGACCCCGAGTCTCACGATCCGAACTGCGCGCCGAGCTGCTCCAGGTATTCGGCCACGTCGAGATGCTCGAACATCTTGCCGAAGGTGAAGGTCATCCCGGGCTCGACGGAGAGAGTACCGTCCGGCGTCACGATGCTGACCGCCTCGATGCAGCGCCAGGACCCGTCCGGCTGCCGCTCGAAGGCCTGCAGGATGTGGATGTTGTCGCTCGTCATCGTGCCTCTACCCCGTCGAGCGCCCGCGGCAGGAGCCGGACGAGGCGCTCCGCCCATTCGGCCTGCCCATCCTCCCCGCCGATGAGATCCTGCCGGATCTCGATCCCGACATGGACGATGCCCCGGCGCTCGCCATGGACCGGGATCGTGTAGTCGGTCTCGTCCGATACGGAATAGGGCTCGTTATCCCCGACGACGAGTCCTGCCTCTCCGCTGAGCAGGTCGCGCAGGCTGCGGGCCAGGCGCGCATCGCGGCCGTAGAGGGTGCCGATATGCCAGGGCCGGGACTCGCCGAGATAGGTCGGCGTGAAGCTGTGCATGGCGACGAGCACCGTCTCGCGTCCGCCGCGCTTGCGGCCCTCGAGCGTGTCGTCGATGGCGTCGTGGTAGGGCTGGAAGATCTCCCGCCGCCGCGCCTCCCGGTCGCTCTCCGGCAGATCGAGGTTGCCCGGGATCGGCGTCGCCTCGCTGAGCACCGGGATCGAGTTCGGCACCATTGGCGGCCGGTTGCAGTCGATCACGAGCCGCGAATAGAGCTGCTCGACGAGGGTGGCGTCGAGCGCCTCTGACATGCGGCGCGACACGGCCGCGACCCCGATATCCCAGGCGATGTGCCGGTCGAACTCGGATTCGGCGAGCCCGAGCTGGCCGAGGCGGCGGGGCACGCGGCGCCCGGCATGGTCGCAGGCCAGCAGGATGGGCGAGCGGCCGTCGGGTCTGTGGAGCGCGACGGGCGACGGCTCGTCGGGTCCAAGAAGTGTCTCGCCGCTCATCACCGCCCGGTTCTCGCGCCCCGGTCGCCGGCGGCCAGCGTGATGTAGCGCAACTGGCTCGGAACCTGCTACCCCGAGGCGAGGCCGGAGACGGGATGGGTATCTTCAGGGTCAGGCACGAAACGACGTACCGGTATCGGTCCGTCGTCGCGCTCGGGGAGCATCGGCTGATGCTTCGCCCGCGCGAGAGCCATGACCAGCGCATCGTGGAATACGCGATCGAGATCCGTCCCGAGCCGACCGCCTTCGGCTGGTCTGAGGACGCGTCCGGCAATCTCGTCGGCTCCGCGCGGTTCGGCCGGAGAACCAGCGAATTGTCCGTCGTCGCCACGATGGGGGTCGACCACACGCCGTTTCGCGAGGCAGCCCTCGCCATCGCGGATCACGCCCGCACCTGTCCCTTCTCCTACGGCGCGGAGGAGATGCCGGATCTGGCCCGCTTCATCGAGCGCCAGCATCCCGACCCGCAGCATGCGGTCGACGGCTGGGCGAAGGCGATCCTGGCCGAGGATCCCGAGCGCGGGACCTGGAGCTTCCTTGCCCGCCTCAACGCCACGATCCGGCGAGACTTCGCCTATCTCCGGCGGGAGGAGGCCGGCATCCAGGCTCCGGCCCAGACGCTGCATCTTCGGCGCGGGTCGTGCCGCGACTTCGCGGTCCTGATGGCGGAGGCGGTCCGGACGCAAGGGATGGCGGCCCGTTTCGTGTCCGGCTACCTCCACGTTCGCTCCACCGACGAGAGCGCCCGGCGCGCCGGGGGTTCCACCCATGCCTGGCTGCAGGTCTACCTGCCTGGCGGGGGCTGGATCGATTTCGACCCGACGGGCGGGGCGGTCGGCAACGGCGACCTCGTCCGGGTGGCGGTCGTGCGCGACCCGGACCAGGCGGCCCCGCTCGCCGGAAGCTTCTTGGGCTTTCCGAGCGATTTCATCGATATGTCGGTTACAGTGGACGTCACGGCAGAGAGGTCGCGGCGGTCCGAAGCAGAAGCGCCGGCGGTGGCCGCATGAGCTTGGGCCGGCCTGGAGGAGCGCCATGAAGATCCGTTGCGGCTACGAGATCACCTACGACGTGCGCTCACCCTCACCGATGATCCTGATGCTGAACGTCGCCCCGGACCGCGAGCGGGATGTGGTCGAGCGTGTGGACGAGGTCGCGTTCTCTCATCCCGTCCGGCACAGCGACTATCGCGACATGTTCGGGAACCGCTGCGTGCGTCTCGTGGCCCCCACCGGCACCCTCGTCATCACGAACGATTTCGTCGTCACTGATAGCGGGCTGCAAGACGAGTTCGCGCCGGACGCCGTCCAGCACGCGGTCGAGGACTTGCCGTCGGAGGTGCTCGTCTACCTCTTGGGCAGCCGGTATTGCGAGACGGACCGCCTGTCCGACACGGCCTGGTCGCTGTTCGGCAACGTCCCGAAGGGCTGGCCGCTGGTCCAGGCCATCGTGGCCTATACCCACGAGCGGATCACCTTCGGCTACCAGCATGCCCGCGCGACCAAGACCGCCTTCGAAGGCCACCAGGAGCAGAAGGGCGTGTGCCGGGACTTCGCCCATCTCGCGGTCACGCTCTGCCGCTGCATGAACGTGCCGGCCCGCTACGCGACCGGCTATCTCGGCGACATCGGCGTGCCGGTCGACGAGAATCCGATGGATTTCTCGGCCTGGTTCGAGGCCTATCTCGGCGGCCGCTGGTACACGTTTGACGCCCGCCACAACAAGCCCCGGGTCGGCCGAATCGTTATGGCCCGCGGCCGCGATGCGACGGATGTCGCGATCGTCACGAGCTTCGGCGCCTGCAACCTGACCGGGTTCAAGGTGATCACGGAAGAGCTGAAAGAGGGCGCTTAGCCGCTCTCCCCGTCATCCCCGGGCTCGCCTACGGCGAGAACCCGGAACTCACGGAAGGGCGACCGACAGGAAGGCTGATCTGCGGTTGTGTGAGCCGTGGGTTCCGGGTCTGCGGAGCAGCACTGAGTGCTGCACCGCGCCCAGGATGACGTGGGTGGCTCAGCCCTTTCGGGCCTGCAGGTAGTAGTTCGCGTTCCGCCCGAACAGCAGGCCCCGCAGCATCGCGCGAAGCCGGTCGCTGCGGCGGAGCGGCTCGAGCGGAGCGCGGGCGGCCGTGTAGGCAGCGGCCTTGGCCCAATCGAGGGCGGGGCTCATGCCCGGCGGCTTCTGCGGCATGCCCCATTTGCGCAGCAGCGCGTTGACGAACAGCACCTTGTTCGAGCGCCGCACGGCCGGCGACTTCCAGGTCACCGCCATCGAGATCGAATAGCTGTCGCCCGTCTTGACCCAATGCGGCCAGAGATAGGGGACGAAGCAGCCGTCGCCGGCCTTCATCGTGAAGACGGTCGCGCGGTCTTCGAAATCCGGCCGATAGGGCAGGTTCCTGTGCATGGAGGGCGTCACCTCGAAGGCGAGGTCCGGCACGACGGAGCGGTCCTGGTTGTCGATCACGTGGAAGAACTTGTCGCCGTGGATCTGGACGAAGAAATTGTCCTCGGGATCGGAATGGAAGGGCGTCGTCGCGTTCGGCGAGGAGACGAAGACGAAGCCTTCGAGATGAGTGAAGCCGGCATCCGCGGCGTCGCGATGGCCCATGTCCCGGGCGACACCGTCCAGGACCTCGCGGAGCAAAGCCGCATAGGCCGGCATGCGCTCCACGCGCTTGAGCACCAACCAAGCATTCGCCTCCTTGATCCGGCGAACGACCTCGATCGCAGCCATGTCGACGAGGGGCGTCTCCTCCGGCTTCTGGTCAATGCCGACCTTGCCGGAATTATACTCGATCCCGTCGGGCGGCATCTGCCCGGCGAGTTCGACGAGCTTCTCGAGCGAGAAGAGGGGGTGGTCGGCAAGATTGTGCCGCGTCGCGAAAGGCCGCTCGGGGAAGGCCTTGCGGGCCTCCTGGTCCAGCTCGATCAGCGCAGTCATGTCGATCTCCCTCGTGCCGGCCCCTTCGCCGTGTCCCGGAGCGAGATAGCGCGCGTTCTTTCGCCGAAACCCTAAGCCGCGGGTTCCAAGCCGGCCTTCCTGCCGGTTTCGTTAGCGCCGGGTGGACGAGACCTCGACAATTTCGTGGCATAGCGCTTGGCGCGCACGATGGCGCCTTCGCGAAGCGTCTCGAAGGCGAGTGCGGACCGGAAGGCGGGGCCGCCGCCCGGTCGTGTCGCTACCAGGAGGGACGCGACCCGGAAGCGCCCCGTCCAGAGCCGGTCGATCATCGGGTGATCCGCGACGGCGACCGAGTCCGCCTCGTCCAAAGAGGGGTCGTCCAGGAGGTGGGCGGTGAGGTCGAGGGTCAGGAGCAGCCCGGGCGAGAAGCGGGCGAGCGCCTCGTCATAGGCCGTCTTCACGTAGAAGGCGCGGCGACCGGCGATCATGACGAGGCCGGCCGCGATCGCGCGCCCGTCGAGCCGGAGCGTCGCGACCCGGTAAGAGCGGTCGCGCATCCCGGCCGCGATCTCGCGAAAATAGGCGCTGGCTCCGGCCGCGCTCCCGAGGTCCGTGCCGGCGCGGCCCTTCCACCCCGCGGCCTCCAGCGCGATGAACTCCTCCGTCGCGGCCGTGACGTCCTCGGGCAAGTTGGCCACGCAGAACGTCAGCTTGCCCTGCTCGCCGAGGCGCCGCCGCTGCCGCTCGGCCTCCTTGCGGCGGCGAGTCTCGAGCGTCGCCCGAAAATAAGCCTCGCTGCCGAGGCGGCTGTCGAGGAAGGCGCGGCCATGGCCGCCGAGCTTTTCGACCGGCAGGCCACCGGTGCCGGCGGCCTCGACCAGCGCGGCGGCGACCGGGCCGTCCTCGCTCAGGAAGGGGAGGAGAATGCCCGCGGCTCCGACCTGCGCCAAGCCAGCCAGCATGGCGGCCCAAGTCTCGTCCGGTCGATCCGGATCGACGAGCGGCGTCGAGAGTGGCCCGTAGAGTTCAGGCGCACGCCGGATGGGGAACGGGTTCAGCACCCGGCCGCGCGGGCGTAGCACCGGCAGGAGGCCGACCAGGCGGCGCGTCTCGCCATCGCCGCGCCAAGCGACGAGGAGGCGAAGATCCGCGCCCCCAGGCAGATGGCGCGAGCGAGCATTCAGCGCGTCGGCCGTGAAGAAGGCGTTGGGCTCGAGCGCCCGCGAGGAGAGGTCGTCCCAATGAGGACGGAAGGCCGGCCACTCCCCCAGGGCGAGGAGCTCGGCCGAAAGACCCGGCGGGACGGGCCAGGGCCGCGACATCAGGCGGGCCGCCATCTGGGGATGACCGTCATCCGGATCCCGAGCCGGCGCTTCGCCGCGACGAACAGCAGCGCGGCCTTGAAGGCCATGGCGAGCGACGTTCCGAGCGCCGCCCCGACCGGCCCGAGTACCGGCGTGAGAATGAGGCAGAGCAACAGGTTGGCCAGGAAGGCGCAGGCATACACGAAGGCCGCCGCCCGGCCGTGATCGGCCATGGCCAGCGCCCGGTCGGCCGGGCCGACGACCGCGCCGGCGACGAGCCCTGCCGCCAGGATCGCGACGATCGGGGCGCCTGCCGTAAAACTCGGGCCGAAGAGAGCGAGAAGCGGGACCGCGAGCGCCGAGAGCGTGGCCGCGACCGCGAGGGTCGGCCAGAAGGTCCAGCGCACCGTCTCGCCCGCGAGGCGGGCCATGCCGTCCCGGTCGCCCCGCGAGACCTGGGTCGCGAACCGGTGAGCGCTCGTGCTGGACACGCCGTAGGAGACGAAGGAGGCGATCGCCACGATTTTGGTCGCGGCGAAATAGGGGGCGATCTCCTCCGGCGGGACGAAGAGCTGCATGACCAGGATGTCGGTCGCGCCGAGCAGAAGCATGAACCCGACTTCGCCGAGCAGCGGCCAGGAAACCGTCGCCCAGCGGCGAAGGTCGGTTCGGCTCGGCCCGGCGGGCGCCATCCGGGCGAGCCGCCGCTGAAGGGCGATACCCTGGCCGGCGGTCGTGAGGAGAACCGCGAGTCCGGTCGCGACCATCACGGTCGCGGCGGTGCCGGGTTCACCCACGGCCCACAGCCCCACGACGAGGGCGAGCAGGAGAGCCGGCCGGACGAGGTAGTCGGCTGCCAGGCCCAGCACCGCGAAGCCGCAGGCGCGGGCGATGCCGGTCTGGATGTCCATCAGCACGTAGGCCGGGAGGACGAGAAGCGTGATCGCCGCGACCGGCCAATAGGGACCGAGCAGGCCTGGCGAGGTCGACAGAAAGGCGACGGCCGCGAGGGCGCCCAAAAGGCTCGGCATGGCACCGAGGCGGCGCGAGCCGGTCAGGAAGCCGCGCAAGCCCGGTCCGTCGTCTCGCTCGCGGTATTCGGGAACGAGCTTCGAGGCCGCGAGCGGCAGGCCGAGCGAGAGAATGCCGCCGGCCACGAGCAGCCACGTCCAGGCGGTCGAATAGATGCCGTAATCCCGTTCGCCCATCCAGCGTGCCAGCAGGACCTGCGTCACGAAGCCGAGCCCGGCATTCAGCACCCGGGCCGCGAAGGCGCCGACGGCGAAACGGCGGGAGAGCCCCGCCTCGCTCCGGTCGCGAAGGATTGCGACGAGTCGGGCCGCCAAGGCCGTGGGGACCGGACTCCTCTCGATATCGCTGATGCCTGCCATCAGAGGCGCTTAGCAGGGCAGGATGAACAATCGGTTCGAGCGAACGACGTCACTCTCGTCATTCCGGGGCCGCGAAGCGGAGCCCGGAACCCACGAACCGCACCACGGCCGGCGTTTCGTCAGCCGTGGGTTCCGGGTTCGGTGCTCTGCATCGCCCCGGAATGAAGATCCGACAATGCGACCGTCTTCGCCGGATAGCGGCAGAGGTCACGGATGATGCAACGCGGGCAGTCCGGCACCCGCGCCTTGCAGGTGTAGCGCCCGTGCAGGATCAGCCAATGGTGGGCGTGGCTGAGATAGCGGGCCGGAATGCGCCGCTCGAGTTTCGCCTGCACCTCGTCGGGCGTCGCCGCGATGACGATCGGGATGCGGTGGGATACCCGGAAGACATGCGTGTCGACCGCGATCGTCGCCTCGCCGAAGGCGTTGTTCAGCACCACCGAAGCCGTCTTGCGGCCGACCCCGGGCAGGCTCTCCAGGACAGCGCGATCCCCGGGCACGAGGCCGCCATGCTCCTCGATGAGGCGGCGAGACAGCGCGACGACATTCTTCGCTTTGGTGCGGAAGAGGCCGATCGATCGGATGTAGTCGGTGACCCGCTCCTCGCCGAGCGCCACCATGGCGGCCGGCGTGTTCGCGGCGCGGAAAAGCGGACCGGTCGCGAGGTTGACGCTCTTGTCGGTCGCCTGGGCGGAGAGCACCACGGCGACCAGGAGGGTGTAGGGATCGGTGTAGTCGAGCTCGCCGCGGGGGTTCGGCTCGGCCTCCTCGAAGCGCCGCATGATCTCGAGCAGCGTCGCATCGTCGACCGGCTTCGGCAGGCGAGGGGACCGGCGGCCTCCGCCGGCCGCGCCGCGCTTCGTGATGAGAGGCGGCTTTCGGTCGGCCATCGGAGCGTTATATTCGGCCCATGATCACCGGCAAGGCGGAGCGGTTCGACGACCCGGCGGGAGACCCCGTCTTCTCTGCCGTGATCACGCCGCATCGGTCGCTCGGCCCGGAGGGGTTCCGGGTGCTGATGGTGGGGATCAGCCTCGTCGCCGCGCTCGTCGCGATCCGGTTCATCGCGCTCGGCTTCTGGCCGGTGACCGGCTTTCTCGGCCTTGATGTGGTCGGCCTCTACATCGCCTTCCGGGTGAGCTACCGACGCGCCCGCGCCTTCGAGGAACTGACGCTCACGCCATTGGAACTCATGGTCCGGAGCGTGACCCATCGCGGCCAGGAGCGTGAATGGCGTTTCAACCCGCTCTGGACGCGCCTCGTCCGGGAGACGC
Source organism: uncultured Enterovirga sp. (assembly GCF_964242715.1). NCBI lineage: Bacteria > Pseudomonadati > Pseudomonadota > Alphaproteobacteria > Hyphomicrobiales > Methylobacteriaceae > Enterovirga > uncultured Enterovirga sp. The sequence continues at coordinate 9,247 of NZ_CAXTAZ010000059.1, read as the reverse complement.
ACGAGGAATTCGGCCTCCAGCGCCTGGCGCTCGTCTCGCGCGGACAGCGCATCGTGATCGGCCGCGAGTTGTCGCCCGGAGAGCGGGCGCATTTCGCGGACGAGTTCGGGGCGGCGCTGAGTCGGGTGAAGCGCGGGGTGTGAGCCGGCCCGCTTCTCCCGCAAGGGGAGAAACGGGCGTGCGTCAGTCGGCGACCGCGGTCGCCTCGATCTCGAGCAGCGCCTTCGCCTCGACCAGCCTGACGACCTGCACCACCGCCATAGCTGGAAAGTACCGGCCGAAGACCTCGCGATAGGCGCGCCCGAGCGCCTTTGGGTCCGCGAGGTAGTCGTCGATGCTGAGGACGTACCAGGTGAGCCGCATCAGATGCTGCGGTCCGGCACCGGCCTCGGCCAGGATGGCCGCGATATTCTCGAAGGCCTGCCGGGCCTGGGAGACGAACCCGTCCGGGAAGTGCTCGTCCCGGTCCCAGCCGACCACCCCTCCGGTGACGATCCAGCGGCCGCTCGCCGCCATGCCGTTCGCGTAGCCCTTCGGGACGGGCCAGCCGGGCGGCTGCAGCAATGTCGGGCGTCCGTCGGCGCTCATCTGGCGACCTCCGCCGCCATGCGGCGCAGTTCCACCCGCTGCAGCTTGCCGGAACTCGTCTTCGGCAAGGCATCCAGGAAGGCGACCGCGCGAGGATATTTGTAGGGCGCGACCTCGGCCTTGACGTGCTCCTGCAGCGCCTTCGCGAGGGCGGGGTCGGGCGCATGCCCCGGGGCCGCGACCACATAGGCCATCACGATCTGGCCGCGCTCCGGGTCGGGAGCACCGACAACCCCGCATTCGGCGACCGCCGGATGGGTGAGAAGCGCCGCTTCCACCTCCGGCCCGGCGATGTTGTAGCCGGCCGACACGATCATGTCGTCGGAGCGGGCCTGGTACCAGAAATAGCCGTCCTCATCCTGGCTGAAACTGTCGCCCGGCAGGTTCCAGCCATGCTGGACGTAGAGCTGCTGGCGCGGATCGTCGAGATAGCGACAGCCGACCGGGCCGCGCAGCGCGAGGCGGCCGACGGTGCCGGGCGGCAGGTCGCGCCCCTCCGGATCCACGATCTTCGCCTCGTAGCCCGGGATGGCCTTGCCGGTGGAGCCCGGCCGAATCTCGTCCTCGGTCGCGCTGATGTAGATATGCAGCACCTCGGTGCCGCCGATCCCGTCGATGAGCCGGATGCCGGTCGCGTCGCGCCAGGCCTCCCAGGTCGATTTCGGCAGCGTCTCGCCGGCCGAGACGCATTTTCGCAGGGAGGAGATGTCGTGGCCGGGGAGACGCGGAATCATCGCCCGATAGGCGGTCGGGGCCGTGAAGCAGATCGTGGCCCGGAACTGCGCGATCGCGGGCAGGAGGTCGTCCGGCCCGGCTTTCTCGACCACGACGAAGGAGCCACCGATCCGCATCGGGAAGAGCACGATGCCGAGCCCGAAGGTGAAGGCGAGCGGGGCCGAGCCGATGAAGCGGTCGGACGGCTCGGGCCTGAGGACCATCTGCGAGAAGCCGTCGCAGACGGCCAGCATGTCGCGATGGGCGTGCATGCAGCCCTTCGGCTCGCCCGTGGTGCCGGACGTGAAGGCGATCAGGCAGATGTCGTCCGCCGCGGTGTCGACCGCCGTGAAATCCGGGCTCGCCCGCTGGACGAGGCGCTCAAGCGAGTGCTCGCCGCCATTGCCCCAGTAGACGACGCGCTCGAGCCCCGGCGTCGCGGACCGGGCCTTCTCCATCTCGTCGGCGAGCGTGCCGTCGCAGAGCGCGACCGCGATCTTCGCCTTGTTGATCGGGTAGGCGATCTCCTTCGCCCGGAGCAAGGGCATTGTGGCGACGACCACGAGGCCGGCCTTCAGGCCGGCCAGGTAGGTCGCGACCATCCAGGGATTGTTGGCGGCCCGCAGGAAGAGCCGATTGCCCGGCACCATCCCGAATTCGTGCACGAAGACGTTGCAAAGCCGGTTCACCCGCTCCTGCAGCTCGCGATAGGTGAGGTTTTCCGTCGGGCTGAACAGGCAGGGCGCGTCGGCACGACCCTCCTCGACCCACCGGTCGAGCAGCGGCACGACGCAGTTCAGGCGCTCGGGATAGCGATAGGCCGGGTGGTCGGTCAGCATGACCGGCCATTGCTCCGGCGGGGGCAGGTGGTCGCGCGCGAAAGTGTCGAGATGGGCGAAGGGGGTCATGCCAACCTCCGCAGCAAATCCCGTGCGATAACGATCTTCTGCACCTCCGTCGCGCCCTCGTAGATGCGGAGCGCCCGAACCTCCCGGTACAATTCCTCGACTTTGACGCCCTTCGTGACGCCGAGGCCGCCGAAGATCTGCACGGCCTTGTCGACCACCAGCTGGGCGCTTTCGGTCGCGTGCATCTTGGCCATCGCGGCCTCGCGGGTGACGCGAGGCGCGCCGCCGTCCTTGGTCCAGGCGGCCCGGTAGACGAGGAGGGCGGAGGTATCGACGGCGGTCGCCATCTCGGCGAGCGCCGCCTGGGTCAACTGCAGATCGCCGAGGGGCGCGCCGAAGATGTGCCGCGAGCGGGCATGGCCGAGCGCCTCGTCGAGGGCGCGGCGCGCGAGCCCGAGCGCGGCCGCGGCGACGGTCGAGCGGAAGACGTCGAGCGTCGCCATCGCGATCCGGAACCCGTCGCCCGGGCCGCCGATCCGGTTCGCGACGGGGATCCGGCAGCCGTCGAAGCGAAGGCGAGCGAGCGGATGCGGGGCCACGACCTCGATCCGCTCGGCGATCGTCAGGCCGGGCGCGTCGGCATCGACCACGAAGGCCGAGAGCCCCTTGGCACCGGGACCATCGCCGGTGCGGGCGAAGACGACGTAATGGTCGGCGATGCCGCCATTCGAGATCCAGGTCTTCTCGCCGTCGAGCCGGACATGGGCATTGCCGTCCGGCACGGCCGTGAGCCCGAGCGCGGCCACGTCGGAGCCGGCCTCGGGCTCCGACAGCGCGAAAGCCGCGATCCGGGTCCCCTCGGCGACGGCAGGCAGGTAGCGCTCCCGCTGCTCGGGCGTGCCGAACAGCGTGATCGGCCCGGTGCCGAGCCCCTGCATGGCAAAGGCGAAATCGGCGAGCCCGCTCTCGTAGGCGAGCGTCTCCCGGGCGAGGCAGAGGGCGCGCACGTCGTAGACGGGCTCCCCGCCGTCGTGTCCCGGCACGGCCGCGCGAAGCCAGCCGCCTACGCCGAGCGAAGCAACCAGCCGCCGGCAGCTGCCATCGGTGTCGTGATGATCGACCAGCGGCGGCACGGTGGCGGCCGCCCAGGCGGCGAGTTCGTCCCGGAAGCGCCGATGCCGCGGCTCGAAGAACGGCCAGGACAGGAAGGTCGTGTCAGGCATCCTGCCGCTCCGGAACATCACCGCCTGATCCCTCCCCTCGTCGAGGGGAGGGCCGACTCGCGCGGAGCGCGAGCGGGGTGGGGTGCACGCCGCATCGCGGGACGAGACGCGCGTAGATCGTTTCGAGAACGACCTGCTTTTCGCGATCGACCTGACGATTGCTGAACCGGAGGGTCTCGTAGCCGAGTTCGGCCAGACGTCGATCCCGCGCCTCGTCTCGGAGAAGCCCGGGTGCTAGCCCGTGCTGCTCTCCGTCGACCTCGATGACGAGCTTCGCCCGCTGGCAAGCGAAGTCCACGATGAAGCAGTCGATCGGAACCTGACGCCTGAGGTGGAAGCCGGTCGGAACGATCGCTTCCCGCAGCCAATTCCAGAGCTTGACCTCCTGCGGCGTCATTCGCTTCCGCAGTGAACGACCTCTTGCGATGCTGCGCGGCGAGCGGCCGGACCCCACCCCGGTTCGCGCCTCCGGCGCGACTCGGCCCTCCCCTCGTGGAGGGGAGGGATCGGGCGGCTTGCGTCCGTCCACCTCAATTCCCCTCGAAGACCGGCACGCGCCGCTCGGCGAAGGCGCGGTAGGCGCGGGTGAAATCCTCGGTCGTCATGCAGAGGGCCTGGGCGATCGCCTCGGCCTCGATCGCCTCCTCGACGGACATGGCCCATTCCATGGCCAGCATGCGCTTCGTCATCGTGTTCGCGTAGGTCGGGCCGGAGGCGATTTCGCCGGCCAGCCGCTCGGCCTCGGCAAGGAGGGCATCGCCATCCACAAGGCGCGAGAAGAAGCCCCAGCGCTCGCCCTCTTCGGCCGTCATGAATCGCCCCGTGTAGAGGAGTTCGGAGGCGCGGCCCTGGCCGATGAGGCGGGGGAGGATCGCGCAGGCGCCCATGTCGCAGCCGGCGAGCCCGACCCTGTTGAACAGGAAGGCGACCTTCGCGCGAGCCGTGGCGAGGCGGATGTCGGAGGCCATCGCGATGATGGCGCCGGCTCCCGCGCAGATGCCGTCCACGGCTGCGACGACCGGCTGCGGGGCCGCCCGCATCGCCTTCACGAGTTCGCCCGTCATGCGGGTGAAGGCGGTGAGGCCCTTCGTGTCCATCGCAACGAGCGGCCCGATGATCTCGTGCACGTCGCCGCCGGAGGAGAAGTTGCCGCCCGCGCCCGTGACCACGACGACCTTTACGTCGTCGTCCTTGGCGCAGGCCCAGAAGAAGTCGGCGAGCTCGCGGTAGCTCTCGAAGGTGAGCGGGTTTTTCCGCTCGGGCCGGTTCAGGGTGACGGTTGCGACCCAACCCTCGACGGAGAGCCGGAAATGCTCGGGCTCGTAGGACGAGAGCGGCAGGGTCACGGCATTGGCCGGGCGGGTCACGGCATCTCCCCTTGGCAGGCCTCTCGCACCGAGCCCTTCGCCCGTCCGAGGAGGTTCATGAGTTCGTCCTGTCCGCCGGATCCGAGCCCGGCGAAGAGGCTCGCGATCCAGCCCTCGTGGGCCTTCGCCATCTCGGCGAAGGCGGCGCGGCCGGCGGCCGTCAGGCTGATCACCTGGGCGCGCTTGTCCGTCGCGGAGGCGCGGCGCGCGACGTGACCGGATTCGACCAGCCGCTCGACGAGGCCGGTCAGGTTGCCGTTCGACACCATCATCCGGCGAGAGATGTCCGACAGGGTCAGTCCGCCCGGCTCTTTCTCGAGCTGCGCCATCAGGTCGAAGCGGGGCAGGGTGACCCCGAAGCTCTCGCGCAAGCGTCGGCGGATCTCGGCCTCGATCATGGTGGTGCAGGTGAGGAGGCGGAGCCAGAGCCGCACCTCGGCGCGATGGTCGGACGGCCGCATCGCGGCCTTCGTCTCGGCATCGATCGGGAGGTCGGCCGGGAGCCCGTCCACCTCAAACCTCCCCGCCGGCGACCGCGACGGCCTGGCCCGTGACTGAGCCGGCCCGCTCGCCGCAGAGCCATAGCACCGCATCCGCCACCTCGGACGGCGCGACGAGACGGCCCTGCGGGTTGTGCCGGGTGAGCTCCGACAGGGCATCCTGGCGCGACCGGCCAGTGTTTCGCACGATCTCGTCGAGCGAGCGGGTGACGAGATCGGTATCCGCAAAGCCGGGGCAGACCGCGTTGACGGTGACGCCGGTGCGGGCCGTCTCGAGGGCGAGCGACCGCACGAGGCCGAGGACCGCGTGTTTCGCCGCGCAATAGGCGGTGACGTAGGGATAACCCTTGAGGCCGGCGGTCGAGGCGACCGCGACGATGCGGCCAAAACCGCGTTGCTGCATGGCGCCGAGCGTCGCCTGTACGGCGTGCACCACGCCCATGACGTTGAGGCTCCACATGCCGGCGAAGTCGTCAGGGGCCGTCCGGAGGAAAGGTTTCGACACCGCCGCCCCGGCATTGGCGACCAGAAGGTCGATGGGACCCCGCTCGGCGGCGGCCAGCCGGATCTGCGCCGCCATCGCGTCACGGTCCTGCACGTCGGCCACGGCGAAGCCATGCGCCTCGCCGGCCTGGACGACGGCGTCGAGCGCCTCCGCATCGCGTCCCAGCACGGTGACGGTGGCGCCCGCGGCCGCAAGCGCCGCCGCGATCGCCCGGCCGATCCCCCGGCTGCCGCCGGTGACCAGAGCGTGGTGACCCGCGAGCGATCCTCCCGCCATCGACGTGGCTCCGGCTGCCTCCCGCGGGCTTGCGGGACGGCCAAGCGTTATTTTAAGCTTCAAACATCTCGAGGCAAGCGCCGGCAGGGTCTCGCGATCGCGGCACGGTTCTTGGACGGGATGGACAACGCCCTTGCGGCGTGGACAACGTGGGGCGTCTGGTCGAATTCCGGCGCGCCAGGACGGGAGCTCTCGGTGATGAAAGCGGCAGCACGAACACTCGGCCTTGCGGCCTCGCTCGCCTTCGCGGCCGGGGGCGCCGCCGCCCAGGACAAGGTGAAGGTCGGACTGATCCTCACGCTCTCCGGGCCCTCGGCCGTGCTCGGGCAGCAGGCCCGCAACGGCATGGAACTCGCGATCAAGGATCTCGGCGGCAAGTTCGGCGGCAAGGAGGTCGAACTCGTGGTCGTCGACGACGAGCTGAAGCCGGATGTCGCCGTGACCAAGGTAAAAGGCCTGCTCGAGCGCGACAGGGTCGAATTCGTCATCGGACCGATCTTCTCGAATGTGCTGGGCGCGATCGTGAAGCCCGTGACGGATTCGCAGACCTTCCTGATCAGCCCGAATGCCGGCTCCTCGGCGCTGGCCGGCAAGAACTGCTCGCCCTTCTTCTTCTCGACCTCCTACCAGAACGACCAGGTTCACCAGATCTCTGGCAAGGTCGCGCAGGACCGCGGATACAAGACGGTGTATCTTCTCGCGCCGAACTACCAGGCCGGCAAGGATGCCGTGGCCGGCTTCAAGCGCGACTACAAGGGCCAGGTCCTCGAGGAATCCTACGTCCCGCTGAACAATCTCGATTTCCAGTCCGAGCTCGCCAAGATCGCCTCGATGAAGCCGGACGCCCTCTACACCTTCATGCCGGGCGGCATGGGCGTGAATCTCGTCAAGCAATATCGGCAGGCCGGTCTGACCATGCCGGTCCTGTCCTCCTTCACGGTGGACGAGGCGACCCTGCCGGCGCAGGGCGAGGCGGCGCTCGGCATGTTCGCGGGATCGAACTGGGCCCCGGATCTCGACACGCCGCAGAACAAGAAGTTCGTGGAATCCTATCTCGCGGCCCACAAGGCGGTGCCGGCGACCTATGCCTTCCAGGCCTATGACGCGGCGCTCCTGATCGACTCGGCCATGCGCGGCCTGAAGGGCGATCTGTCGAACAAGGATGCGACGCGGGCCGCGCTCCGAAAGGCGGACTTCACCTCGCTCAGGGGCCCCTTCAAGTTCAGCCCGAACGGGTTCCCCGTCCAGGATTTCTACCTGACCAAGGTCGGCAAGCGCCCGGATGGGAGATACGAGACGCAGATGGTCGAGAAGGTCTTCTCGAACTATGCGGACCCGTATGTGAAGGAATGCCCGCTCACCAACTGACGCCTCAAGGATCGACCGAAAGCCTGGGAGAGATGACGATGCGAGGCGAGACGGCCGGGATCACGACAGCCAATGCCGGGCTGGACGGGATCAGCTGGAACATCCTCGGCCAGACCTACGTGCCGAAGACCCTCACGGACGACAGCTTCTCCTGGCACGCCACCTTCCCGGACGGCACCTTCGTGCCGCCTCATATCCACTCCCTCCAGGACGAGTATCTTTACATTCTGGAGGGCCGGCTCGACTTCTGGCTGAACGGCCAGGACGCGTCCGCCACGCCGGGCGACCTCGTGCGGCTGAAGCGGGGCGAGCCGCACGGCATCTTCAACCGCTCCGGTGCGACCGCGAAGAGCCTGTTCTGGGTCTCGCCGACCGGCACATTGTTCGAGCTCTTCCAGGGCATCCACGGCCTGCCGAAGCAGGAGCCGGAGGCGGTCGTGGCACTCGCCGCCCGGCACGACGTCAACTTCTTGCCGCCGCCGCCCGGCGCTTGACCGGGGCGGAGCAGAGCGTGAAGGCGATCATCGTCGGCGGCGGGATCGGGGGCCTCACGACCGCCCTCATGCTGCACGCGCGCGGGATCGCGGTCGAGCTCTACGAACAGGCGGATGCGATCCGGGAGCTCGGGGTCGGCATCAACACCCTGCCGCATGCGATCAGCGAACTCGCCGAACTCGGCCTCCTCGACGACCTGGATCGCGTCGCGATCAGGACACACGAGCTGATCTACGCCAATTGCTTGGGGCAGGAGGTCTGGCGCGAGCTGCGCGGGACCGCGGCCGGCTTTCGGGTACCGCAATTCTCCATCCACCGGGGGCGGCTGCAGAGCGTGATCCATGCAGCGGTCGTCGACCGGCTCGGTCCCGCTGCCATTCGGACCGGATGCCGCCTCACCGCCTTCGAACAGGAAGAGGCAGGCGTCACGGCGCGCTTCGTCGATCGCGACAACCGCAACGCGGGGTCTGGCCGAGGCGACGTGCTGATCGCGGCCGACGGCATCCATTCAGCCGTGCGGTCACAGCTGTTTCCGGACGAGGGCCCGCCGGCCTGGAACGGCCGTGTCCTGTGGCGCGGGGCGACGGATTGGCCGGCCTTCCTCGACAGCCGGTCCATGATCGTGGCCGGCGGTATGAGCGCAAAGCTCGTCATCTATCCCATCGCGGACGGATCGGCCCCGCACCGGAAGCTGACGAACTGGGCCATCGTCGCCGCCATCGGGGCGGCCGGGCCGCCGCCGCGCAGGGAGGATTGGTCCCGGCGTGCCCGGCGCGACGAGATCGCGCCCTTCCTCGACCGTTTCGCTATCCCGTATGTGGACGCCCGGGCCCTGATCGAGGCCACGGCGGACGTGTGGGAATACCCGATGTGCGACCGCGATCCGCTGCCGCGCTGGTCGCATGGGCGCGTGACGCTGCTCGGCGACGCCGCCCATCCGATGTATCCGGTCGGCTCGAACGGGGCGAGCCAGGCCATCCTCGACGCGCGCTGTCTCGCCGACGCGCTCGTCGCGGCCGGGCATCCGGCCCAGGCGCTCGCCGCCTACGAGGCCGAGCGCCTGCCGCTTACGGCCGCGATCGTCCACGCGAACCGCTCCGGCGGCCCGGAGCGCGTGATCGATGCCGTCGAGGAGCTTGCACCCGACGGGTTCGGCGATGTCGAGGCGGTGCTTCCCTATGCCGAGCGGGAGGCGATCGTACGCGGCTATGCGCGCCGCGCCGGCTTCACCCCGGACCAGGTCGGCCGCGCCGCGTGACCCCGACCCTCCTCGCTCTCCAGGCCCTGAACGGCCTCCAGTTCGGCCTCATCCTGTTCCTGATCGCGGCCGGGCTGACGCTGATCTTCGGCGTCATGGACTTCA
>NZ_CAXTAZ010000058.1:0-30738 GCF_964242715.1 uncultured Enterovirga sp. | reverse complement strand
ACGATGGCGTCGTATTTCATGTTCGACATCGACATCAGCCGGTCGATGCGGCGGATGCCGAGCCAGTGCAGCACGTCGGGCATGAGCTGCTGGAAGCGGGCATCCTGGACGCCGGCGACGCATTCGGTGCGCTCGAAATAGGTCGAGGCCTGGTCGCCGCCCTCCTGGCGCTTGCGGGCATTGTAGACGAGGAACTTCGTCACCTCGCCGAGCGCCCGTCCCTCCTTGCGGTTATAGACCACGACCCCGGCCCCGCCGGTCTGGGCCTCCTTCACGCATTCCTCGATGCCGTGCACGAGATAGGGCCGGCAGGTGCAGATGTCGGAGCCGAAGACGTCCGAGCCGTTGCACTCGTCGTGGACCCGGCACGCGACGCGACGCGCCGGATCGGACAGGGCCTCGACCTCGCCCACGATATACGCGGTCGCGCCCCCGATCGGCGGCAGGAACACGCTGACGTCGTGGCGGGTCACGAGCTCCGGGTACATCCCGCCTGTCTGCTCGAACAGCGTACGGCGAAGGTCGCGCTCGGTGGCACTGAACCGGCGCGCGATCCCGGGCAGCCACCAGACCGGATCGATCGCGATCTTGGTGACCGACACGTCCCCGTTCGCGTGCAGGATGCCGCCGTCCGGCGCGATCCGATGGGCAGCCATGGCGGCCAGGATTTCCGGGAGGTTCAGCCGCGCCTTGGTGATCGCGATCGTGGGGCGGATGTCGGTTCCGGTCTCGATCTCCCGGGCGAAAAGCTCGCCCACCATGTGGCCAAAGGGATCGAGCGACACGATCCGATCCGGATCGGACCATTGCGGATGCGGGCCGACCGCCACCACCGGATGGGTGTTGTGGAGATCGGGCCGGGCGAGCGGGTTCAGCGCCCGCGCCGAGATCGCGAGCGCGCGATAGACCGAGTAGGACCCGCCATGCGAGCCGATGACGTTGCGATCGGCCGGGTTGGTGACCGAGCCGATGAGCGGCCCCCGCTCCCGCGGGTCGGCGACCCCCCATTGCACCGGGTGACGGCCGATGGCGGCGCCCGGCTCGGGATGCGAGGTCAGGCGAATATGTTGGGTGCGGTTCGGCGTCGTCATGGGCCTGTCCGAGAAGCGGCTCGTGTCGAGCCTGAAAGGATCCGAGCGCCCCGCCCTCGGAAGCTGGGCTGTCAATGCAGGCGCGTCAACACAGGCGCTGCGTCCCCGTCGATTTACCATTCTGACCTTTACGCTTGAGCCTGTCACGGCTTAGCTTAAACACGGGTGGGCGGTTTCGATCCAAGGAGACAGATGTGCTGAGACGGATCATTCTGGTTCTGGCGCTCGTGGTCGGCGCTCTCGCATTCGCGCAGAGCCCGGGCCAGGCAGCCCCTCTCGGGGCCACTGCTCAGGCGGCGATCGCATCGCCCCTGAAGGCCGAGAAGGCCTATTATGTCTACCGGACCTACTATTCTCGGCCGCGCTACCGGTACCGCAGGTATTATCGTCCGAGGTACAACTACTATCGCCCGCGCTACCGGTATTACCGGCCGCGCTATCGGTATTACCGCTTCTACTGAGCCGCGTTCGCGCGAGCCGTTCGAATCGCCGCCTTCGGGCGGCGATTTTCGTTTCGGCTTCCGAGCGCACCCGCTCAGCGGACGGGCCGTCGCGAAGCCTCGTCGGAAGCAGGGCCCAACGTTGCAGTGGCCGAGCCCTCGGTTCCGGACGGACGCTCTCCGATCCTATCGACGGTTCGGGCGTTGGCCTGCAACCGCCCTTGTCTCAGCCGGACATCACCTTGTCTCAGCCACTCGCGACCTCCCGAATTCCCTTCACGAACAGCTATGTCGGCTTGCCGGACCGCTTCTTTGCGCGCGTGTCGCCGACCCCGGTCCGGGGACCGAGGCTCGTCCGGCTGAACCACGAACTCGCGCTCGATCTCGGGCTCGATCCGGACTGGCTGTCGTCGCCGCAAGGGGTGGACGTCCTTGCGGGCAAGCACGTGCCGGAGGGCGCCGAGCCGATCGCAGCTGCCTATGCAGGGCACCAGTTCGGCAATTTCGTGCCGCAGCTCGGAGATGGCCGGGCCATCCTGCTCGGGGAGGTGCTGGACCGGGACGGGCGGCGTCGGGACATTCAGCTCAAGGGCTCCGGCCCGACCCCGTTCTCGAGGCGGGGCGACGGGCGGGCGGCTTTGGGCCCGGTGCTGCGGGAATACATCGTCAGCGAAGCCATGGCCGCGCTCGGCATCCCGACGACGCGGGCGCTTGCGGCGGTCATGACCGGCGAACCCGTCATGCGTGAGACCATGCTGCCGGGCGCGGTCTTCGCCCGGGTGGCGTCGAGCCACGTCCGGGTGGGCACCTTCCAGTTCTTCGCCGTCCGGCGCGACGTCGAGGGTCTTCGGGCGCTCGCGGATTACGTCATCGCCCGGCATTACCCCGCGGCCGGCGAGACCGAGCGGCCCTACCGCTCTCTCCTCGACAGCGTCATCGCCGCCCAGGCCGTACTCGTCGCCCGCTGGCTCCTCGTCGGCTTTATCCACGGCGTGATGAATACCGACAACATGTCGATCGCCGGCGAAACGATCGATTACGGGCCTTGCGCCTTCATGGATGCCTACGATCCCGGGACCGTGTTCAGCTCGATCGACGAGCAGGGCCGCTACGCATACGCCAACCAGCCCCGCATCGCGCTCTGGAACCTGACCCGCCTCGCCGAGACCCTCATTCCGCTCCTCTCCAACGACGAGAATGATGCCGTGGCCGATGCGGAAGAAGCGCTCAACGCCTTCGCACCCCGTTTCGAGGCCGCCTACCATGCCGGTCTGCGCCGGAAGCTCGGTCTCACGGGCGCGTACGAGCAGGACCTGCTCCTCGCAAACGACCTCCTGAAGACGATGGCCGAGAACCGGGCCGATTTTACCCTGACCTTCCGCAACCTCGCCGCGGCGGCGGCGGGCGAGGGCGACGTGCCGGTGCGCGCGCTCTTCATCGATCCGACCGCCTTCGACGCCTGGGCGGACCGCTGGCGGCAGCGCCTGGCCGAGCAGCCGGACGGGGCTGCGGGCGCGGCCGACCGGATCCGGGCCGTCAATCCGGTCTTCATCCCCCGCAACCATCGCATCGAGGCCGTGATCCGCGCTGCGACCGATCGCGACGATTTCGGGCCGTTCGAGGAACTCCTCTCCGTTCTCGCCCGGCCTTTCGAGGACCAGCCGGCGATGGCGCGCTACACTGAGGCGCCCGAGCCGGACGAGCGGGTCCTTGCCACCTTCTGCGGCACCTGAATGCGGAGCGACGCGAGCGGGAAGACGGGTCCTCGACCCGTCAACCCCGCCTATCTCGAACGCGCCGCCCTGCATTATCTCGAGCGCTACGCGTCCACCGCGGAGAATCTCCGGCGCGTTCTTGCCCGAAAGGCCAAGAAGCGGCTGGGCGAGCTGGGATCCTTGGATGACGGGATCCTGGCAGACATTGCCGAGGTCGTGGCCCGCATCGTCCGGTCGGGTCTCGTCGACGACCGTAGCTTCGCCGAGATGAAGGCCGGCGCGCTGATGGGGCGCGGTACCTCGACCCGCGCCATTCGCATGCGGCTGAAGGTCAAGGGCGTGCCGGACGAAGCCGCGGCCGCGGCTCTGGCCGCGCACGAGCCCGACGACCTCGCCCTGGCGCGGCGATACGCAGAGCGAAAGCGCCTTGGACCCTTCCGCCCTCGCCCGGACCCCGCTCGGCGGGACCGCGACCTCGCGGCGCTCTGCAGGGCGGGCTTTCCCTATCGGATCGCGGCCGCGGTGCTGGACGAGGCGGCCGCTTCGGAGGATGACCCACCCCAGCTCACGGCTTGAGCCGGCCGGCCGCACTTGGTAGAGGCCGCGCCCTCCCCCGAACCCTTGTGAGCTCATGGCGGCCTGCGGCCTCGATTTCGGCACGTCCAACACGACGCTCGGCACGCTGGCGGGGGGTTCGCCTCACCTCGCCCGGCTCGAGGGCGACGACGTCACCATCCCGAGCGCGATCTTCTTCGCCCCGGACGGGACCGCGACGATCGGGCGGGCCGGGATTGGAGCCTATGTAGAGGGTCAGCCCGGACGCCTGATGCGGAGCCTGAAGTCGGTGCTGGGCAAGCCGCTCGTCTCCGAGACGACCCAGGTCGGGCGCCATCGCATCACCTTCCGGGACGTGATCGCGCGCTATCTCGGCGCCGTGAAGGCACGGGCCGAAGCCGCGGCGGGGCGCGAACTCGAGAGCGTCGTGCACGGACGGCCGGTGCATTTCGTGGATGGCGACCCCGAGGGCGACAGGCGAGCCGAAGAGGTCCTTCGGGAGATCGCGACCGAGATCGGGTTCCGCCACGTCTCGTTCGAATACGAGCCGATCGCGGCCGCGCTCGACTACGAACGCTCGCTCCGCCGCGAGGAGATCGCGCTCATCGCCGATATCGGCGGCGGCACCTCCGACTTCTCGATCGTGCGCCTGGGGCCGGGCCGAACCCGGACGGCAGAGCGTGCAACCGACATCCTGGCCAATGACGGCATCCGGATCGGCGGCACCGATTTCGACTACCGGCTGAGCCTGAAGCAGGTCATGCCGGAACTCGGCTTCGGCACCCCGATGAGGCGGCCGAGCCTCGACGTCCCGTCCTCCTATTTCCACGACCTCGCCACCTGGTCGAGCATCAACCGGCTCTATGCGCCGAAGATCCGGCGAGAGGTGCAGGCTCTCAAACGCGAGGCAGCCCGGCCCGACCTGATCGAGCGGCTTCTCGCCGTGCTCTCGGCGGAACGCGGACACACGCTCGCCATGGAGGTGGAGCGGACGAAGATCGAGCTGTCCGATTCCGAGAACGCTGCCATCCCGCTCGACTGGCTCGAAGCCGGATTGTCGGTCGAGGTCCATCGGCCCGACCTCGTCGAAGCGACGGCCGGCCTGGCGGAGAGGCTGCGGACCCGGATCGTCGACTGTCTGCGCCAGGCGGCGCTCCCGCCGGATGGCATCGATGCCGTGTTCCTCACCGGCGGATCGACACGGCTGCCTCATGTCCGGGAGGCCGTCACCCGGACGATGCCGTCTGCGCGGATCGTGGAGGGCGACACCTTCGGATCCGTCGGAACAGGCCTGACGATCGAGGCCGGACGGCGCTATGGTGCTTGAATTCGGCGCCGGTTAGGCCGTCGACCGGGACGGGAGGGGCTGACCAACCTCGGCCACCCTCCGCACAGATAATGGGAGGAGGACCGACATGCTGGGCAACCAGAGACCGACCATCGCGCTTGCGATCGGCGACCCGGCCGGGATCGGACCGGAACTCGCAGCCCGGATGGTGGCCGATCCCGAGATCCGTGAGGCCGGCTCCCTCGTCGTGGTGGGCGATGCCCGCGTGCTCTCCCGGGGAGCGGTCGAAGCCGGCCTCGCACTCGACATCGACATCCGGGGTCCGAACGAGCCGCTTTCGCCCGGCGGTCGTCCGGTTCTCCGCGACCTGGGACATCTCGACCCGGAGAGCATCCGTCTCGGAACGTCCAGCGAAGCGGGCGGGCGTTCCGCGCTCGACAACTTTCGCACCTGCCTCGAGATGGGGAAGGCCGGCCTCGCCGACGCCGTCTGCTTCACGCCCTTCAACAAGCCGGCCATGAAGCTCGCCCATCCGCCCTATGACGACGAGATCAGCTACACGGCGGGCATTCTGGGCACGACGGGACCGGCGAGCGAGTTCAACGTGCTCGAGGGCCTGTGGAACGCCCGCGTCACGTCGCATGTCCCGCTCTCGGCGGTGGCCGGCCTGATCACGGAGGCGCGCGTGCTGCGCGGCATCAGGCTCACCCACGCCTCGCTCCGGGATGCCGGATTCGCGGAGCCCCGGATCGCGGTCGCGGGCCTCAATCCGCATGCCGGGGACAGCGGCAATTTCGGCCACGAGGATGACGAGATCATTCGGCCGGCCGTCGAGACGGCCCAGCGCGACGGGATCGCGGCCGAGGGGCCGTTTCCGCCGGACACCGTTTTCCTGCGGGCCAACAAGGGGGAATTCGACGCGGTGGTGACGATGTATCACGACCAGGGCCAGATCGCGATGAAGCTGATCGGCTTCGACCGGGGCGTCACGCTGCTCGGCGGCTTTCCCTTCCCGATCTGCACCCCGGCGCACGGCTCCGCCTACGACATCGCCGGGCGCGGGGTCGCCCATCCGGGCGCGACCCGGGCGGCGATCCTGCTGGCGGCGCGAATGGCCCTTCGGCAGGCGGAGCGGACGCGCCATTCGGAGACCCGACCGGCGGAGCTGGTCTGACCGATGCCGCCATCGAGCGACGGGCCGAGGCTTGCGCTGCGAATCCTCGACCCGCATCAGCATTTCTGGGACCTCGACCGCAACTACCATCCCTGGCTGTGCGACCCGGAGCCGATCCCGTTCCGCTACGGCGATTACAGTCCGCTCCGCCGAACCTACATGCCGGAGGATTACCGCCGCGACGCGGCCGGCTTCGAGATCGTCGGCACGGTCCATTGCGAGGCCGAGTGGAATCCGGCCGACCCGGTCGGGGAGACGCGCTGGCTCGAGGAGGTCTCGCACTCGCACGGCCTGCCCTCGGCCTGCATCGCGCAAGCCTGGCTCGACCGGGCCGATGCGGCCGAAACGCTGGCGGCGCAGGCGGCCTCGCCGCTCGTTCGCGGGATCCGGCATAAGCCCCGCTCAGCTTCCTCCCCGTCCGACTCCCGGCGCGGCGAGCCGGGCTCGATGGACGACCCCGTCTGGCGGCGCGGCTACGCTATCCTGGCGCAGCATGGCCTCTCCTTCGACCTGCAGACGCCCTGGTGGCATCTCGAGGCCGCGGCCGAACTGGCGCGCGATTTCCCCGCGACGCAGATCATCATCAACCACACCGGGCTTCCCTCCGACCGCTCGGCCGAGGGCCTGGCCGCTTGGCGAAGTGGTCTGGAGCGCGTTGCCGATCACCCGAACGTGGCGCTGAAGATTTCGGGCCTGGGTCGCCTCGGCCTGCCCTGGACCGTCGAGGCGAACGGCCCCGTCATCCGCGACGCGATCGCGATCTTCGGTGTCGAGCGCTGCATGTTCGCCAGCAATTTCCCCGTCGACCGGCTCTGCGGCTCGTTCGGCGAGATCTTCGGCGGCTTCGCGGCCGCGACAGCGGACCGGACCGAGGCGGACCGGACCCGGCTGTTCCACGATAACGCCGTTCGTATCTACCGGCTTCTCTCGAAAGGCATCTCCGCATGACCATCGGCTTCATCGGCCTCGGCCTCATGGGTGCAGGTTTCACCAAACGCCTGGTCGCGACCGGCCATCGCGTCCTCGGCTACGATGCCGACCCCGCCAAGATCCAGGAGGCTGCCGCCTGGAAGGTCGAGCCCGCCTCGTCGCCGGTCGAAATCGCGGCAACGGCGACCACGATCCTCATCTGCGTCACGACCTCCCAGGCCGTGCGGGACGTCGCGTCGGCGCTCGTCGCAGCCGGCGGGCTCTCGGGCAAGACCGTGATCGACGTCTCGACGACCGAAATGGGCATCACGAAGGAGATCGCCGCCGCGTTCGAGGGCGCGGGCGCAGCCTTCCTGGACGCCCCCGTGTCCGGCGGCCCGCCGGCGGCGGAAGCCGGGACGCTCGCCATCATGGCGGGCGGAAGCGAGGCCGCGTTCGAGGCGGCCCGGAAGGTGCTCGACCATCTCGGACTTGCCTCCCACATGGGCGGCACTGGTGCCGGACAGGCGACGAAGCTCGTGAACCAGGCGCTTTGCCTGACGAACTACGTCATCGTGGCTGAAGGGCTGCGCCTCGCGGAAGCCTACGGCGTCGATGCGTCCCGCATCCCGGCCGCCCTCGCGCCCGGCCTCGGCAACTCCGCCGTCCTCCAGGCCATTTTCCCCCGCATGGTCGCCAAGGATTACGCGCCACGCGGCTATGCCAGGCAGGTGCTGAAGGACCTTGAACTCGTCCATGAGGCGACACGGGCCCAGCACCTGCCCATGCCGATGCTGTCACAGGCCTTGATGCTATTTCGCATGATGGTGTCGCAGGGAAAGAGCGAACTCGACGGCGCTGGGATCGTGACGCTCTTGCCGGAGGTGGAAGGGCATTGATCGGCCGGCCAGGGTGCGTGCTTCGAGGCTCGCCTTCGGCCCGCACGAAGGACGCACGACCTGAGCCGCCTACCCGACCCGGCTCGTCTCGCTGTCCTGATTGCTCAACCGGTCGTAGACGCGGAACAGGGCCTGGTTCCCGTTGCCCCCTTCGCCATGCGCGCGCGCCTCGAGATAGAGACTGGTTGCGAGCGCCGTGCCGGGTAGCGGGACGCCGAGCTCGAAGGCGAGTTCGCCGGCCAGGCGCAGGTCCTTCAGCTTGAGGTCGATCCGGAAGCCGGCCGAGGCATCCTTGGCCAGCATCAGCGGGCCCAAATTCTGCAGCATCCAGGACGAAGCGGCGCCGCCAAGCAGCACCTCGCGGAGCTTATCGAGGTCGAGCCCGGCGGCCCGCCCGAGGGCCAGAGCCTCGCAGATGGCCTGGATGTTCATGGCGCAGACGAGCTGGTTGCACGCCTTCACGGTCTGTCCGGCGCCGACCTCGCCGACATGGACCAGGGTCGAGCCCATCACCTCGAGGATCGGCCTCGCCCGCCCGACACCCTCCTCCGGGCCGCCGATCATGATCGAGAGCTTGGCGGATTTCGCACCGGACGGCCCGCCGCTGACCGGGGCGTCGATCATGACGATGTCGGCACCTGCGAGCTCCGCCGCCATGCGCCGGGTCGCGGTCGGCGAGATCGTGCTCATGTCGACGAAGAGCCGACCGGGCGGCGGATGGTGTAGAAGGCCGCCCGGACCGAGGACGATCTCCTCGACCTGAGGGGTGTCCGGCAGCATGGCGATGACCAACTCGGCCCCGTCCGCAGCCTCGGCCACGCTCCGGGCCGCGACCGCCCCCTCGGCCGCCAGTTCGTCGACGGCCTCCGCCCGGGCATCGTGGGCCTGGACGCGGTGGCCAGCCCGGACGAGATGCCGGGCCATCTCGCGCCCCATCACGCCAAGCCCGATGAACCCGATCGACGCCATCACTGATCCTGATCGTGCTGCTGACTGGAGGGCTTCGTCGGAGCGGTCCGATCAGGCCCGGTAATGCCGCTGGACCCGCCTCTCGGCCTTCGCGGCGGCGTCTTTCGGCGATGCCGAGCCGGTCACCACTTCGGCGAACATGTCGATGAGGACGAAATCCGCGAAGACGCTGGCCGCGGCCGGGCTCACCGGTGCCGGCCAGGCGACCGATTTGCCGCGCTCCGGGGCGTCCCTGAACCTGGCGATCTTCGGATCCTTGTCCCAGACAGGATGGTTGGCATAGCCCCGCAGGGCCTGGCTGATATACCCGGCCGAGCCTTCCAGCAGGCGATCGTATTGCTGCTTTTCCATCATGAAGGCCAGGAAGGCCTTCGAGGCATTCGGATATTTCGTGAAGGAGAACACCATCAGCGGGTAGACGAGATGGAATTCGGCCGGCACCCCGGTCGGTCCCACCGGCCAAGGCGCATGGTCGATGTCGTCGGCGATCGCGAGCTTGTCGTTCCTGGCCTTGCCGTAGATCGAGACCGAGTTGTTCGTGAGCGAGATGTTGCCGCCCAGGAAGGATTGGTTGTTGGTCGCGTCGTTCCAGCCGGCGGTGCCGTCGATGAAGGTTGGGAACAAGGCTCGGGCGTAATCGAGCGCCCGCACGGTCTCGGGAGAGTTGATCGCGACCTTGCCGTTCTCGTCGGCGACCTTGCCGCCATGGCTCCACAGGAGCCAGTTGCAGAAGGCGTTGCCGTCGCTCGGCGCCTTGCCGAAGGCGAAGCCGGCCGGGTGGCCGCTCGCCTTCAGCTGCTGGCAGAGTTTCAGGAAGCCGTCCATATCCTTCGGGAACGTGTCAAACCCCGCCGCCTTGACGTGGGAGGTCCGGAACACCGGAAGGACGCCGATGACGACGTTCGGGATCGCGATCCAGCGGCCCTGGTGCTTCCCGTATTGCTCGACCAGCGGATACCACCCGCCGTATTTCTTGCCGGCGTAGTCGGCGACGTCGGACACGTCGAGGCATTTGTCGGGGACCAGGAACGGCGTCGTGTGGATGGCCCAGACCACGTCCGGGCCTGACCCGCTATTGGCCGACACCGCCACTTTCGGCTGGATATCGTCCTGCCACTCGCTCGTGATCGAGACCTCGACCCCGGTCGCCTTGGTGAAGGCCGCGATATTGTCCCGCGTCGCCTTGTCTTCCGCGTCGAGAAACTTGCCCCATCTCAGGAAATTCAGTTTCGCGCCGGCTTCCGGCTTGAATGGCTGTTCCTGGGCCCATGCAGCCGACCAGTCGGACATGGGCGTCGCGATGGTTCCGGCCGCAGCCGCGCCCCAGAGAAGGCTCCGCCGATCGATGCCCATGCGATCCTCCCGAAACTTTGTTCGTTAGCTGGAACCTGAGGGATTTGCGGAAGGCAAGCAATAGCCTTCTCGAGCCGTGCCCAAGCCTACACCGGAAGCGACGCAGCATGGCCGGGCAGCCCCTAGTCTACGTGCTTCTGTCTACCGGCGCCTTTCTAGAATGGTACTCGGCCGCCTGAAGCGGAACCTCCTGGACCGCGCACCAGCGCTCGCCGCGATCGCTCGAGCGCGCTGGCGAGAGGCGGAAGCAAGGACCCCCTTCCGCTCGTGAGTGCGACCGGGCCGGATGTCACGGGCGCAGCGGCCTCGTCCCGCACAGGCCCGGGCAGAGATATGTCCGACGGGTTACTCGTCTCCGCCCCGGCCGACGATGCATGGATCGCGCCCCATACCACATGGCCGACCAAGCTACGCTACGCTCGCGACTGACTCAGGACGCGAGGGCGTTCGCTCCCAGCGATCGCACCTCACGGGTATCGGCGTCCGCCGGAAGCGCCTCCGATATCCGCCGGAACGTGGCGAGGGCCTGACCGACGACCTGATCCATATTGTAGTACCGGTAGGTCGCGAGCCGACCGACGAACCAGACGTCGGAGGTCGCATTCGCGAGCTTCTCGTATTTCTTGAACAGCTCTTCGTTTTCCGGGCGCGGCACCGGATAATAGGGGTCGCCATCTGCCGCTGGATATTCGTAGGTCAGGCTCGTCTTCGGGTGGACCTGCCCAGTAAGGTATTTGTATTCGGTGACGCGGGTGTAATCCTGGGTCTGTGGATAATTGACGACGGCCACCGGCTGGTGCTGCTCGGTGTCCAGCGTCACATGATCGAAGCGCAGCGAACGATAAGGCAGTCGCCCGAAACGGTGGCCGAAGAACTCGTCGATCGGTCCGGTGAAGATCGTGCGGCGATGAGGGATCAGGTCACGGACGTCGCGGTAATCCGTCTGGAGCATCACATTGATGTTGGGACTGCTCAGCATCGACTCGAACATCCGAGTGTAGCCGTGTTTCGGCATGACCTGGAACTCGTCACCGAAATAGCGGTCGTCACGGTTGGTGCGTGTCGGCACCCTCGCGGTGACAGACTTGTCGAGTTCCGACGGGTCCACGCCCCATTGCTTCCGCGTATAACCACGAAAGAATTTCTCATAGAGCTCCCGGCCGACCTTCGAGACGACCACGTCCTCCGACGTCCGGATCTGTTCGACCCTCTCGGCCCGCTCGGCGAACCAAGCCTCCAACTCCTCAGACTCGAGATCGAGTCCATAGAGCCGATTGACGGTGTCGAGATTGATCGGGATCGGCACCTGCTGCCCGTCCACCTCGGCCAGGACCCGATGCTCGTAGGGCCGCCATTCCGTGAAGCGGGAGAGGTAGTCCAGGATCGGCTTCGCATTCGTGTGGAAGATGTGCGGGCCATATTGATGAATCAGCAGACCCGCATCGTCATAACGATCGTAGGCGTTGCCGCCGATATGGTTGCGCCGGTCGATCACCAGCACCCGATCGCCGCGCTCGTTGGCGAGACGTTCGGCCAGGACGCTACCGGCGAAGCCGGCGCCGACGATCAACCAATCATACATCTTGGACCTACTCGGCTGCGACGGAGAGCATGGAACTCGCCGGGAGACGGGACGGAGAGACACGAAGCTCTGCCCCGACGAGCCGATGCATCGCGTCCCACGTCGCGTCCCAGGAATTGCCGGCGAGGTGTCGGTCGACCTTCGCAACCCATGCAGGTCGCGGCCTGTTCATCAAGGCCTCGGCGGCTGCTACGACCTCCTCCGCGGTTCCGGCGATCTCGACCAGCCCCTTCTCGCCATACGGCCGTACCACATCCGCGATGGGCGTGGACACGACCGGCACGCCCGCTGCCAGAAATTCCGGCGTCTTCGTGGGGCTGATGAAGCGCGTCGCTTCGTTGAGGGCGAAGGGCATCAGCCCCACGTCCCAGCCCGCGAGATAGGAGGGCAGATCCGAATAGGGCTTCGACCCGAGCCAATGGATGTTGTCCCGCCGGGGCAGCGTTGCCGGGTCGATCTTCGCCACCGGCCCGATCATGACGAGCTGCCAGTCCGGCCGGGCCCGGGCGATCCCGTCCACGAGACCGAGGTCAAGGCGCTCATCGATGACCCCGAAAAAGCCGAGGCGCGGTCCCCGGATCCCAGCCTGGTCGGACGGCTCCGCCTTCGTCCAGGTTCGGGCTGCCGCGAAATGCGCGAATTCGATGCTGGACGGAAACGCATGCACGCTGGGGTGCCGATCACGCTTGGCCTCGTAGAGGCTCACCCCTCCCGTGAACACGAGGTCAGCACGAACGAGCAGCGCAGCCTCGTTCTCGATCATCTCCGGCGATGCACCGCGGAAGGCCGACAGCTCATCCATGTTGTCGTAGATCACGATGTCGGCATGGAGATGCCGGGAGAAGCTCATCGCCATCGGCGTGTAGTACCAAAGCGCCAGTTTTGACGTCGCCGTGCGGGCAAGCTCGTCGACCATGCGGCGCTGGGTGGCTACGACCTCCTTCGCCGACATCCCTTCCGGCAGAACCGGAACGGCGACCTGGATCCCGTTGCGAGCCAACAATTCCAGTTTCGCGGAGATGCCCGCTTTGAAAATCGGCTCCTCGAAAAAGATGACGCGGAAATGACGAGCGGCGCGGGTCAGCAGATGCTGCGGTCGCTGCCAGACGAAATCCCAGCGCAGATGCGACAAGCATAACAAAAGGGGACGCTGATCGCCTCGGGTGTCGCGCTCAGAATAATCCTGGTGACCTGAGAGCTTGTCGAGCAGCATGGAGGACGCATGACTCACCGTTTGCTGCATCTGTTCAAACCCGCCATTCGAGATCAGGGCCCGGTCCGCCGGAGGCGAGGACAGGGGAGACATCAGCTTAACGCATAAAGGCCCCAGAGTTTCGGTCCGCGGCGAGAGAAATTCGTCATCGTACCCGATCGGACTGATTCAGTTCGGCCCGAGCCGGCTCGCTCCGAGCCGTGAGCCCGGCGTTAGGAATGTGCCGAAGCAAGGCCCACGCCCAGTCGCCACGGCCCTCCGAGGACGGTAGCACATGACGCACATTGTTCTCCTGGGACGTTTCATTCTCCTGCCGCGGCGCATGGGGGGCGTCTCCGCACCAATGCGCGAGACCCCGAACCGGCCCGGATTGTTTTTGCAAGACCGCGCGGGAGGCCGACCTCAGGCGGGGTCACCACCCCGAAGCGCGGCAACACGGACCGCAGCAGTCCGAAGTTTCCGTATCGAAGCCTCGTAGGAGCCGGCCCAAACTATGTTGTGGGCCGGCTCACAAGCCCGGGCCAAGGCTGGCGCGGATAGGGGCGAGGCCAAGCCACGATGGGTCGACCTCACGCGCCTGAGGAGCCGGTGATGGCCACAAACGACACGTCTCGCGCGGCGGGCCCGAGCCCCACGGTCGCGGCCGGCGTGCTCGGCTTCGCGCTCGGCGGCTTCATCGACGGCATCCTGCTCCACCAAGTCCTGCAATGGCATCACCTGCTCAGCCTCGTCGGGGGCGAGGGATTGCGGGACATTCGCGTGCAGATCTTGGCGGACGGGCTCTTCCACGTGCTGATGTATGTGATCGCGCTCGGCGGGCTGTGGCTCCTGTGGCGCTCGCGCGACAGGATCACGGGACGGCGGGACGACCTCCGCATCGTCGGCTCGGCTTTTCTCGGCTTCGGCGTCTGGCAGGTCGTGGACGTCGTCGGTTTCCATTGGGTCATGGGCATCCACCGCATCCGCGTAGACGTGCCGAACCCGCTCTTCTGGGATATCGCTTGGCTCGTGGTGTTCGCCGTCCCGAGCCTCGCGGCAGCCTGGTGGCTGATGCGGAAGACGGGCCATGACGGCCCGTCCGGACCGGGCCTTCGGCGCGCCCCCGCTGCCCTCGCCGCCCTGGTTGTCGTGGCGGGGCCCGTTGCGATCCTGCCCCCGCCCGGGGTCAGCACCGCGATGGTGGTCTTCCGATCCGGCATCGATGCTCCGGCAGCCTTCGCGGCCGTGGCCGCCGTCGACGGACGGGTCTTGTGGTCGAGCCGGAACGGTGACGTGCTGGCCGTGGATCTCGGCGGTCGGAGCCCGGCCGCGCTCTATGCCAACGGGGCTCTCCTCGTCAGCAGCTCGAGCCTCGTCGCCGGCTGCCTCGCCTGGTCGCGGGTCTAGCTCGCTCGGCGGTCTCGGGAAGCGCTGGCGCTACCAGGACCGACCCCAGACGATCCCGCCGGCCATCACGCACCCGATCACCACGGCGACCCCCACGAAGGCGACGACGACATGATCGGCCTGCCGGTGCGCGTAGGCGGCACGCGCGGCTCCGCTCGCCCATCGCTTCGCACCTTCGAGATGCCGAGCCAATCGGACCCGATGAGGCTCGGCAGGCGTGCCGGCCGCCTCGTCGTCCGTACCGAGCGGCGACAGCCCGGGGTCGAAGACCTCGGTCTTGTCGCCCGTCTTCCCGCTGTCGATGTCCGCCTTCAACTGTGCCGTCGTCGGGGCGGACGTGTCCGGCGGCGTGTCCATGGGCCGGATCGTTTGGGTGGGCGGCATGTCGTTGCGGCGTTCCATCATCTCTCCTTCGGCTCGACCGAGCCCCATTCACGTCACGCAAACGCATCATCGCGCTGCGCCGAGTTCCGATGCTTCGTGCTCGAGGCTGCTGTCGTCGGATGTCGTGGTGGACATCGGCGCGCTCAGGCCGCTCGCGTTCGCCGGGAAGTCACCGAGCGTGGAATCGAAGTTGCGCCGGTTGGCGGCCTGCCTGATGAACTTCGGTTTCAACTCGCGACCCCGACGCCGGTTCGACCGCGATCGACCTTCGTCTGACGACGGAGGCCCTTAGGCCATGGGGGTGGCGTCGGATTGCTGATCGTGACTCTCGGCAAGGGTAACCGACCCGGGCGGCATCGCTGGCTTCGCTGCAAGCCAGCGCGGCCCGCCGCTCGAGGTCAGCACTCGGCGCCTAGCGGCGTTCGTAGATGATCCGAGCCCGGATCGTCTCGTCCAAGGCACGGATCTCGGCCAGGATGGCATCGGCATCGGGTCCGGCCTCGTCCGCCTCGATCACGACGTAGCCGATCTCGTCGTCTGTCTGGTAGTATTGCCCTGCGATGTTGACGCGTCGGCGAGCGAAGACGTCGTTCAGCCGCTGCAGCATGCCGGGCGCGTTTCGCTGCACCTGCATGAAGCGCGTGCCCGAAGGCCGCGGCGGCAGCTGGACCTGAGGGAAGTTCACGGCGCCGACCGTCGAGCCCGTATCCGAATAGTCGATCAGCTTGCGGGCGACCTCGGCCCCGATCCGCTCCTGCGCCTCTTCCGTCGAGCCGCCGATATGCGGCGTGAGGATGACGTTCGGGATCCCCTGGAGCGGCGTCACGAAAGGCTCCGCGTTGGAGGCGGGTTCCGCCGGAAAGACGTCGATCGCGGCCCCGGCGAGATGCCCGCGCCGGAGTGCGGCCGCCAGCGCGTCGAGGTCGACGACGGTGCCGCGCGCATTGTTGATGAGGACGGAGCCGGCCTTCATCGCGGCAAGTTCCGCCGCACCGATCATCCCGGCGGTGGCCGCCGTCTCCGGCACGTGCAGGCTGACCACGTCGCTGGTCGCGAGCAACGTCGCGAGGGTGTCGACTGGCTCGGTATTGCCGTGCCGCAACTTATCGGTGTGGTCGTAGAAGACCACCCGCATGCCCATCGCTTCGGCGAGGTTCGAGAGCTGGGAGCCGATATTGCCGTAGCCCACGATGCCGAGGGTCTTGCCCCGCACCTCGAAACTCCCCTCGGCCGACTTGTCCCACCCGCCGCGATGCGTCGATTCCGAGCGCGAGGGCACGCGCCGGAGCAGCATCACGATCTCGCCGATGACGAGTTCGGCGACGCTCCTCGTGTTCGAGAAGGGCGCATTGAAGACCGGGATGCCCCGCCTTCGCGCGGCCGCGAGATCGACCTGGTTCGTGCCGACCGAGAAACAGCCGAGCGTGATCAGCCGCGGCGCCGCCCCGAACACGGCCTCGTTCATCTGTGTCCGCGACCGGATGCCCAGGATGCGGACGTCCCGGAGCGCGGTCTCGAGCGCGCGCGCGTCCAGCGCCTTCGGCAGACGTTCGAGATTCCGGTAGCCGGCCCCCACCATCATCTCGACGGCTGCGTCGTTGACGCCCTCGAGGAAGAGGACACGGATCTTGTCCTTCGGCAGCGACAGGCGAGGCGGCGCATTCATGGGGCTGGTCCGGAAAGGGGTGCGGGATAGCGGCGCGTCGGACGCGCGTCCAGTTTCGCCCGGTTGAACCCCGACCGGCTTCGGCCGTTTCCCGTCAGGTGCAGACACGCGCCGCCGGAGTTCGCAATGAGATCGTCCTTTATCCTCGGAGCTTTCGCGGCCGGGGCGCTCGTGCTGGGCGGTACCGCCTTGGCGCATCATGGCTGGGGTGAATACGATTCCGGCAAGACGCTGGTCCTGTCCGGCCCGGTCGAGACGGTGTCGCCCGGCAATCCTCACGTCAGCGTGACCCTGAAATTCGAGGGCAAGACCTGGCTCGCCGTGCTCGCCCCGCCGACCCGGATGTCGTCGCGCGGCCTCCCGCCCGAGACGATCAAGGCCGGCTCGGACGTGAAGCTCGAAGGCTATCCGAAGCGGACCGGCGACCCGGAGATGCGGGCCGAGCGCATCACGATGGCCGGGAAGACCATCGAGCTGCGCTGACTCGATGTATCTCGAGGCGCTGGGCTGGCTTCAGGAGTCGCCGCTCGGCGCCTGGGCGCGAAGCGGCGGCTGGGCCTATGCGGCCACGAACAGCCTGCACGTTCTCGGGGCAGCCCTCGTCCTCGGCTCGATCGCCGTCTTCGACGTGCTGGTGCTGAGCCGCCGCGGTGCGGACGCCGTCGGAGCCGCCCGCGCCGCGGTGCCCCTCGCGGCCTTCGGCCTCCTGCTTCAGCTTGGAACGGGGTTCGTGCTGTTGGCGGCGGATGCGCGAGCGACCGGCGTCAACCCGGCCTTCCTGGCGAAAGTTGCCCTGATCGCGCTCGGGCTCCTGAACGTCGCCGCGATCCATCTCAGGTTTGGCGCGGCCTGGCGCGGCGGCTTCCCGGCCCATGACGTGCGCCTCTACGGGCTCGCGTCCCTCGCCATCTGGACCCTGGTTCTCCTGGCGGGCCGCCTGATCGCGTATGTGTGACGGGCGGCAGAGCGCCGCGTCGCCTTCAGCCGCGTCCGAACGGCTTGATCTGCACTCCGTCGGCCTCGAGCACGTCGCGCACCCGCCGGGCCATCGTGACTGCGGTCCCGCCGTCGCCGTGGACGCAGATCGTGTCGATGCGGGCCGGGATACGCTTGCCGCTCGCCGTCGTGATCTCCTGGTCGCGCACCATGGCCAGCACCCGTCGGGCGGCCTCGTCGGAATCGTGCAGGACGGAGCCCGGCTTCTTGCGGCTGACGAGCTGCCCGTCATCCTCGTAGGCGCGGTCGGCGAAGACCTCGGCCGCGGTGGCGAGGCCGAAACGCTCGGCGGCCCGCTCGGAGACCAGCCCCGGCATGGTCACGTAGATGAGCGAGGCGTCGACCGCCTTGATGGCGCGGCCGAGGGCGAGGGCGAAATCCTCCTCGTCGTTGACGAGATTGCCGAGCGCGCCATGCGCCTTCACATGCGTGACCGTGTGACCCGCAAGAGAGGCGCAGGCCTGCATCGCCCCGATCTGGTAGGCGATCATGGTCTCGATCTCGGTCATGGTGTCGCCGCGGATGACGCGCCGGCCGAAGCCCCACAGGTCGTTGAAGCCCGGATGGGCGCCGACCGAGACCCCCTTCTCCTTCGCGAGCCGCGCGGTCTCGACCATGGTGTTCGGGTCGCCGCCGTGAAACCCGCAGGCGACGTTCGCCGAGGTGATGATCTCCATCATGCCGGGGTCGTCGCCGAGGCTCCAGCGCCCGTAGCCCTCCCCCATGTCGCAATTGATATCGACCTGCATGATGATGCCTCCCGCCCGGAGCTCTCTACTTGTTGCTCTGTGCGTCGAAATGCAGGCACGGGTCCAGCACGATCCGGTCCGGCGAGACTGGCCCGTAGGCGCCCGCCACGATGACCCTGTCGCCGACCGCCCGCTCCTCGATATTGTAGGTGATGCAGGCGACCTGCGCGTCGGGAGGGCGGCAGATCACGACGTAGGCGACCGCGTCGTCCTTTCGGGCCGCCACCACCTCGCCCTCGACCTGGATCGTGACGACCACCTCGTCGTCATGGGGCGGGAGCCGGGCCAGCTTCTCCCGGAGATCGGCGCAGGTGGCCCGGACCGAGGGTTCGGGCTGAGCGCGGGCGGGGGTGGGAGTGGCGCAGCTCGCCGCCGCGGCCAGCATGGTCATGGCGGCAGTCCAACCCTGGAGGGCATCGCGACGAAGCCTCACACGAGCACCGGCTGTGCGACCCGACGGCCCGCGTTGAAGGCCCGGATGTAGCGCTCGACCTCGTCGCCGGGGCCCATCGCCTTTGTCGGGTTGTCCGAGAGCTTCACGGTCGGTCGTCCATTGGCGGAGATGACCTTGCAGACGATCGAGATCGGGTCGAGCAGCGCTTCGGGCGCCAGGCCCCGAAAGTCGTTCGTCAGGAGCGTGCCCCAGCCGAAGCCGATCCGCATCCGGCCGTTGAAATGGGCGTGGACGCGCTCGATCGTATCGATGTCGAGCCCGTCGGAGAAGATGGTCAGTTTCTCGCGCGGGTCCTCGCCGCGGGAGCGCCAGAACCGATAGGCCTCCTCCCCGCCTTCGATCGGGTCCTTGGAATCGATCCGGATGCCGGTCCAGGACGAGAGCCATTCGGGCGCATGGGCCAGGAACCGGGTCGTGCCGTAGGTGTCCGGCAGGATGACGAGGAGGTTGCCCTGGTAATCCTCCTGCCAGTCGGCGAGCACCCGGTAGGGCGCCTTCAGCATGTCCTCTTCGGTGTCGGCGAGCGCCGAATAGACCATCGGCAGTTCATGGGCATTCGTGCCGATGGCCTCGACCTCGCGGCGGAGCGCGATGAGGCAGTTCGATGTGCCCAGGAAGGCGCTCTCCAGCCCCTCGTTCATGGCCTGGACGCACCAATCCTGCCACAGGAAGCCGTGCCGGCGCCGGGTGCCGAAATCCGAGATCGACAGGCCCGGCAGCTTCTGCAGCCGCTCGATCTTCTCCCAGACCCGGGACATGCCGCGGGCATAGAGGACCTCGAGCTCGAATTTCGCCATGCCCTTCGTGACGCCGCGCGAGCGCAGCTCGTTCAGGATCGAGAGCGCCGGGATCTCCCACATCGTGGTCTCGATCCAGGGGCCGTGGAAGGTGAGCTCGTATTGGCCGTCGACCTCGTGGAGTTCATATTCCGGGTAGCGGAAGGTCTCGAGCCAGCCGACGAAATCGGCCGAGAACATCTGCCGCTTGCCGTAGAACGTATTGCCGCGAAGCCAGGTCGACTCGCCGCGAGACAGCCGCAGCGTCCGGACGTGGTCGAGCTGCTCGCGCAGCTGTCCCGGATCGATGATCTCGGCGAGGCGCACGCGACGCGTGCGGTTCGCGACCCCGAAGGTGACGTCCACGTTTCTGTGGCGACGATAGATCGTCTGCGCCATCAGGAGCTTGTAGAAATCGGTGTCCAGGACCGAGCGGACGATCGGGTCGATCTTCCAATTATGGTTGTAGACCCGCGTGGCGATGTCGACCATCGCGATACTCACATGCTGCGACGCCCGCGACGGTGCCGGCCAAAGCGACTCTGCCCGATTTTCACGCTGTCGTCACGACTCGCGATCGAGCGACGGAACTGCGCTCCCGGCGCGTGTCGCGACGACGTCGTCCGGAAACGTCGGGTGGCTAACGAAGGGCCAAGGAGGCCATTCGCCCATGACCCGCTCTGACGTCCGCCGCCGCCGCGATCCGTTCGGCGCTCTCGCCGTCCTGGCCGTCGTCGCCGCCGTGATCGGCACCGCGACGCTGGTGACCACCGCCTCCCATCTCGGCCCGACGACGGGCCTCGCCGGGGCCGGCACGTTGGTCCTCGTCTATCAGGTCCCGGCCGTGATCTTCGACTGGCCCCGGATCACGCTCGAGGCCATCATGGATGTCTTCGGCTATATCGGCGACCTGATCTCGTCCCTCTGGAACCGAACGGCCGTCATTCCGGGTTTCGCGCCGCGGACCCGGAATGACGGGTGACAGGGTCTCCGAAGACTCAGGCCTTCAGGCTGACCTTCTTCGTCTCGGCAAGCTCGGTCGGCGATTCCCCGGTCAGGACAGCCTTGGCATAACCGTAGATCTGCAGGACCGTTTGGGACGGGCTGTCCCAATATTCGCCGCCCGACGGGTGAACACGGATCAGCGCGATGTCCGGATCGTCCGGCCCCTTCGGGAACCAGGTCCGAAGTCCCTCGCTCCAGAGTTCCTTGACCTTCGCCTTGTCGGTGACGATCTCGGCTTTCCCGGACACCGAGACGTAATGCTGGTTCGAGGGGTCCGAGTAGGCAAGGTTCACCTGGGAATCGGCCTTCAGCTCGCCGACCTTCGGCGTCTTGGCCCGAGTGAAGAACCACAGGTCGCCCGCCTCGTCCGCCTTGTGGCTGTGCATCGGCCGGCTGTGCAGCGATCCGTCCGGCTCGACCGACGTCATCATGGCGATGCGCACGTCCTTGATCAGCTCGTAGAGCTTCTTCGCACCTTCGTGATGCATGTGGTCGTGGCTCATTCGGGTCTCCTGGCTGGGGGTCGGACCGCGCATCGCTCGTTCGGCTTGCGCAGTCCGCCTTCGGTGTTTGAACGAGCGGACCGGGCTTTGGTTTCCCGATGGCGGCATCGACGCCCGCCCGCTCGCGCGTCTGTGAGCTTAACGGGCGGGCGGCGATGACCTAAGGCATCGGCGAAGCGCGGGAGATTGGTGTGTCGGTTTCAGAGAAGGACGTGCTGCACGCGCTTCGCGAGGTTCGGGTGGGCGGCAAGCCGCTCGCGGAGACGGGCCGGCTCTCGTCGATCGTCATCGACGGGACCGGCCGGGTCTCCTTCTCGCTCGCGATCGAGCCGGCGGAGGCCGCCGCGCTCGAACCCGTGCGGCTTGCGGCCGAGCGGGCCGTGAAGAGCCTGCCCGGGGTCGCCACCGCCCTCGTCAGCCTCACGGCGGACCGTGTCGCCTCGAGCCAAGCGGCCCCGCCCGCGGCCGGACCAGCGGGCCGTGGTCCTGGAGGCCCGCCTCGCGCCCAGACGATCCCGGGCGTCAAACACATCTTCGCGGTGGCGTCCGGAAAAGGCGGCGTGGGCAAGTCGACGCTCGCCTGCAACCTCGCCCTCGCCCTCAAGGCGCAGGGTCTGTCCGTCGGGCTCCTGGACGCGGACATCTATGGCCCTTCCGCACCGCGCCTCTTCGGTCTCGGTGGCCAGAAGCCGCGCGTCATCTCCGGCCGGATCCTCGAGCCGCTCGACGGCTACGGCATCCAGGTGATGTCGATCGGCTTCCTGGTCGAGGAGGAGACCGCCATGATCTGGCGGGGCCCGATGGTGATGTCGGCCATTACCCAGATGCTGCGCGAGGTCGCCTGGTCCGACCTCGACGCCCTCGTCGTCGACATGCCGCCCGGCACCGGCGACGCGCAGCTCACGATGGCCCAGACGGTGCCGCTCGCCGGCGCCGTCATCGTCTCGACCCCGCAGGACCTCGCGCTCATCGATGCAAGGCGCGGCGTCGCCATGTTCCGCAAGGTCGAGGTGCCGATCCTCGGCATCGTCGAGAACATGGCCTCCTTCGCCTGCCCGCAATGCGGCCACGTCTCCCACATCTTCGGCCATGGCGGCGCGCGACGGGAGGCCGAGGCGGCCGGGGTGCCCTTCCTCGGCGAGGTGCCGCTCCACATGGCGATCCGCGAGACCTCCGATTCCGGCCGCCCCGTGGTCGCGACCGACCCGGACGGGCCGCACTCGCGCGCCTATCGGGAGATCGCGGCCCGGGTCTGGGAGCGGATCACCTCGGACACGGCTTCGCGGCCGGCGCCCCGCATCGTCATCGAATAGCCGTCCGGCGCGGCCGTGAGGCCCGGAGAACCCCTCCCCTTCCGCGAAGCCGTCCACGTCTGGGCCCGGATCGCGCTCCTCTCCTTCGGCGGGCCCGCGGGGCAGATCGCCGTGATGCATCGCATCCTGGTGGAGGAGAAGCGCTGGATCGGCGAGAGCCGTTTCCTCCACGCGCTCTCCTTCTGCACGCTCCTGCCGGGGCCGGAGGCGCAGCAGCTCGCGACCTATATCGGCTGGCTGCTGCACGGCACGCGCGGCGGGCTCGTCGCAGGCCTGCTGTTCATCCTGCCGGGCGTCGTCGCCATCATGGCGCTCTCCTGGATCTACGTCCTTCTCGGCAACCTTCCCCTCGTCCAGGGCCTCTTCTTCGGCCTCAAGGCCGCGGTGCTCGCGATCGTGCTGCAGGCGGTCGTCCGGCTCGGCCGGCGGGCGCTCGGAAATGGCTGGCAGCGGGCGCTCGCGGCTTCGGCCTTCCTGGCCCTCTTCCTCTTCGACCTCCCGTTTCCGGTGGTGGTCCTCGTCGCCGGCGCGATCGGATTCCTCGTCGCCCGAAGCGGCTCGGACGCGTTCGGGGCCGGCCAGCACGGCACCGGCAAGGCCGGGGATTTCCGGGACGAGGACAGTCTCCTCGGCGCCGAGATCCCGGCCCACGCCCGAGCGGGAGGCAGGCGAGCCCTCGGGATGGCGCTCGTCTTCGCGGCGCTCTGGCTCGTCCCGGTCGCGGCCTTGGTCCTCGTGCTCGGCCCGGACCATGTGATGAGCCGCATCGGCGTGTTCTTCTCGAAGATGGCCGTCGTCACCTTCGGGGGCGCCTATGCGGTCCTCGCCTATGTTGCCCAGGCTGCGGTCGAGACCTATGGCTGGCTTCGCCCGGGCGAGATGCTGGACGGGCTCGGCATGGCCGAGACCACGCCCGGGCCGCTGATCATGGTGCTCCAGTTCGTGGGCTTCATGGCGGCGTATCGGGATCCCGGCACCCTCGCACCGCTCGCGGCCGCAACCCTCGGCGGGCTGCTGGCGACCTGGGTCACTTTCGCGCCCTGCTTCCTCTGGATCTTCCTAGGCGCGCCCTATGTCGAGATCCTGCGCGGCAAGCGCGCGCTTACCGGCGCGCTGTCCGCCATCACGGCGGCCGTGGTCGGCGTCATCCTGAACCTCGCCATCTGGTTCGCGGTCCACACCGTGTTCGCGGAGGTCCGGCAGGTCGCCTGGGGTCCGATCCGGCTCGACATCCCGGTCCTCGCGAGCGTCAATCTCTGGGCCGTGCTCCTGACGGGAGCCGCATGCCTCGCGACCTTTCGGTTCAAGGCCGGCGTGACGACGACGCTCGCGGGCTGCGCCCTTGCCGGTATGGCGCTCCGTGTCGCGGGCATCATCCAGGCGTGAGGCCCGCGGGCGAGACGGCGGATCAGGCCTGGCTCGCCACCTTCGAGCCGAGCGCCGCCTGGGCCGCCGCGAGCCGGGCGATCGGGACGCGGTAGGGCGAGCAGGACACGTAATCGAGCCCGATCTCGTCGCAGAAGGCGACGGAGGCCGGATCGCCGCCATGCTCGCCGCAGATCCCGACCTTGAGGTCCGGCCGCACCGCCCTCCCCCGCTCCAGGCCCATCTTGACCAACTCGCCAACGCCCTCGCGGTCGATCGTCATGAACGGGTCCGCGGACAGGATACCCTTCTGCGTATAGGGGCCGAGGAAGGTGCCGGCATCGTCTCGCGAGATGCCGAGCACGGTCTGGGTGAGATCGTTCGTGCCGAAGGAGAAGAACTCCGCCGTCTCGGCGATCTCGCCCGCGACCAGCACGGCCCGGGGCAGCTCGATCATCGTGCCGACCTGGTATTCCGGCATCGTGCCGGTCTCCTGGCCGACCGCCTTCGCCATCGCATCGATCCGGTCCTTGACGATGTCGAACTCGGCCCTGGTCATGACGAGCGGCACCATCACCTCGGGCTGCACGGCCGCGCCCGTTGCCTTGGCGGCCTCGATCGAGGCCTCGAAGATAGCCCGGGCCTGCATCTCGGCGATCTCCGGATAGGCGATCGCGAGGCGGCAGCCCCGGAAGCCCAGCATCGGATTATGCTCGTGCAGTTCCGCGGCGCGGCGGCGCAGCTTCTCGACGGGGAGACCGGTCTGGGCCGCGAAATCCTCGATGTCCTGGTCCGAATGCGGCAGGAACTCGTGCAGCGGCGGATCGAGCAGCCGGATGGTCACCGGCAGCCCGCTCATGATCGTGAACAGCTCCACGAAATCCGCGCGCTGGAAGGGCAGCAGCTTGGCCAGGGCCGCCCGGCGCCCCTTCTCGTCATCCGCCAGGATCATCTCGCGCATCGCGACGAGGCGCTCGGCATCGAAAAACATGTGCTCGGTCCGGCAGAGCCCGATACCCTCGGCGCCGAAGGCGCGGGCCGCGCGGGCATCGGTCGGCGTGTCGGCATTGGCCCGGACTTTCATCCGGCGCGCGGCATCCGCCCAGCCCATCAAGGTCGCGAACTCGCCGGAGAGTTCGGGCTCCTGCATCGCGATGGGGCCCTTGAGCACCTGGCCCGAGCCGCCGTCGATCGTGATGATATCGCCGCCCTTCACGGTGACGCCGCCGACCGTGAAGGTGCGGTTCTGGTAGTCCACCCGGATCGTGCCCGCGCCCGAGACGCAGGGCTTGCCCATGCCGCGCGCCACCACCGCCGCATGCGAGGTCATGCCGCCGCGCGTGGTGAGGATGCCCTCCGCCGCGTGCATGCCGTGGATATCCTCGGGCGAGGTCTCGACCCGGACGAGGATGACCTTGCGGTCGGCCTTCTTGGCCGTCTCGGCCTCCTCGGACGAGAACACCACCTCGCCGCAGGCCGCCCCCGGCGAGGCCGGGAGGCCCGTCGCCAGGATCTTGCGGTCGGCCTTCGGGTCGATCGTCGGGTGGAGGAGCTGGTCGAGCGAGCCCGGCTCGACGCGCGCGACGGCCTCCTCCTGGGTGATCACGCCCTCAGCCGCGAGTTCGACCGCGATCCGGAGCGAGGCCTTGCCGGTGCGCTTGCCGCCCCGGGTCTGGAGCATCCAGAGCTTGCCCTCCTCGACCGTGAATTCCATGTCCTGCATGTCGCGGTAATGCCGCTCGAGAATCGTGTAGATCCGGACGAGTTCCCCGTAGGCCTCGGGCATGGCCCGTTCCATCGAGGGCTTGTCGGACCCTGAGGCCCGGGCCGCGACCTCCGTGATGTCCTGCGGCGTGCGGATGCCGGCGACGACGTCCTCGCCCTGCGCGTTGATCAGGTATTCGCCGTAGAGGGCGCGCTCGCCGGTCGACGGATTGCGCGTGAAGGCGACGCCCGTCGCCGAGGTCTCGCCGCGATTGCCGAAGACCATCGCCTGCACGTTGACGGCCGTGCCCCATGAGGCCGGGATGCCGTTCAGCTCGCGGTATTTCTTCGCCCGCGCATTCATCCAGGAGCCGAACACGGCCCCGATCGCGCCCCAGAGCTGCTCGTGCGGATCCTGCGGAAACGGGTGGCCGAGTTCCCGTTCCAGGATTGCCTTGTACCGCCCGACGAGGTCGGCCCAGTCGTCGGCCTCGAGATCGGTGTCGAGCGTGTAGCCGCGCCGGTCCTTGTAGAGGTCGAGCACCTCCTCGAAGTGATGGTGCTCCACGCCGAGCACGACATTCGCGTACATCGTGATGAAGCGGCGATAGCTGTCGAAGGCGAAGCGCCGGTCGCCGGACGCCTTCGCGACCGCCTCGACCGTGACGTCGTTCAGCCCGAGATTGAGGACCGTATCCATCATGCCGGGCATCGAGGCCCGGGCGCCGGAGCGGACCGAGACGAGAAGCGGGTTGTCCGGATCGCCGAAGACCTTGCCGGTAAGCCGGCCGACCTCCGCCAGGGCCTCCTGCACCTGCCCGTCGAGCTCGGGCGGGTAGGTGCGCTCATGATCGTAGAAATAGGTGCAGAGCGCCGTCGTGACGGTGAAGCCGGGCGGAACGGGCAGTCCGAGATTGCACATCTCGGCCAGGTTCGCGCCCTTGCCTCCAAGGAGGTCGCGCATGCCGGATTCGCCCTCGGCCCGGCCGTCGCCGAAGGTATAGACCCACTTCGCCATCTCGCGTCCCGTCTGATCACGTCGCCCGGTGCGCCAAGCGCCCGACGCCTTGGGCGGGATTGTACCAAACGGCGCGGAAACGCAATTGCCGGAAGCTCGGGGTGCGGGGCGTAAAGGTAAATGCGAGAGTTTTAGCGCACGACAACTTCCTGCATTTTACCTTACCGACGGCATTCATTTGCCGATTTCAAGTCGAGAGCGTTTGGTCGCCGTATCCGAGGCTGGTGATCACCGGTCCGGCAACCGAAACGGAGTTTACCACGATGTCGCGTTACCTTCTTGCAGCGGCTGCCCTCGGCCTCAGCGCGCTCCCGGCCGCCGCCGGGGGGTATGGCTGCACCGGCGATTGCTACCGCCAGACCTACGTTCCGCCCTCCTACGGGACAGTCGCCGAGAAGGTGATGGTCCGCGCGCCCCGCACCTACGCGGTCACCACGCCGGCCCGCTACAAGCATGTCCAGGAGACCGTGATGGTCTCGCCCGGCAGCCGGCACTGGTCGGTGACGAGGGATCATTACGGCAACAAGGTCGGCTGCTGGGTGACCACGCCCGCCCGCTACGGCACCGTGACCCGGACCGTGATGGTCGAGGCGCCCCAGGTCGTGCCCTACGCCGAGCCCGCGCAATACGGCTACCGGACGCAGACCGTGATGACGAGCCCGGGCTACAAGACCTGGACCCCGGTCGGAGCCGGCTATGGGCACCAGGGCGGCGGCTACGGCGCGTCCTACGGTGCCTCCTATGGCGGCGGCTACGGATCGGCCGGATACGCACCCCGCCGGGGCCACCACGACGGCTACGGTCACGGCCGTCGCGCGGCCTACAAGTCCGGCCCGTCTTATGGCGGCTCCGCGACGCTCGGCGACGAAGGCTTCTGAGCGCTCGCCACACACGCATCTTGTCGACAGCAGCGACGGCCGGACGTTCCGGCCGTCGCCCCTCCTCTGGCCCAGCCGCTGTCAGGCGGGCCGGAGGTGTATCCGAAGTTCGGCCGCTGCCTCCACGGCCTCGCGCGAGTAGAGCAGAGGCAGGTACTGGCGCGCGGCCCAGGTCGCGGCCAGATCGTCGTAATGCGGTGACCGCGGGTCGCCCGACTGGCCCGGCGTGTTGACGAACCGGCTCTCGTCCCAGGCCCCGACGTCGATCACGGTCCGGAACGAGGCGCCGGCCACGGCCCGGAAGTCGCCCGGCCGGTAGCGGGTGTTCATCACCGTCGAACCCGAGCCGCCCTTGGGCAGAGGCCCGACGTCGCGCCATTCACCGGCCTCAGGACGCCCTGCGGTCAGGGGATGGGCGAAATAGCCGTGATGCAGCCGGCCCCAGGCCCAGCCGGAAGGATCGGGGCCGAGCAGCGCCTCGCAGGCGGCGTAGGCCTCGGCCAACGTCGTGGCGAGAAGCGCATCCCGCTCCTCCGGGCTGGCGAGCCACGTGTACCGGCCGGGCTCTTCCAGCCCCTCCAACAGGGTCTCGTGATCGCCCGGACCGAGCAGGCGGCGGAGGCCTGGATCCGGCGCGGCCCGGGCGAGAAGCGCCGGTTTCAGGTGTCGCGTCCACCAGACCTCGAACAGGGCGGCCGGCGCGCTGTTCTCGGCCAGGGACCCGTCCCAGCCCGCGAAGAGGGCGGCAGCCCTCCCGCCTGCCGATGAGAGCAAGCCGACGACCCGCCGGGCCGGTCCTGACCGGTCGTCGGTCTGAAGCGCCATCGCGGCCTCGAGGCTATGCTGGATGCCGGCCCCGAGGACCTCCGCGATCCGCTGAGCCCGCGCCGGCTCGTGGAACTCGAAGCCGAGCTTCTTCTCCTCGGCCGGGTAGCCCGGCGGGAGGTTCATCTCGTTCGCGCTCGCGACCCAGCCGCGTTCGGGATCGACGCTGGACGGCAGATCGGCCGGGTCCAAAAACCCGTCCCACTCGTAGCGCCCGTCGCCCGGCACGGGCAGGAGGCCGTCCCAGTTCGGCCGCCGCGGCGCCTTGCCGGCGACGAACCAGGCGATGTGGCCGTCCCGGTCGGCATAGACGTGGTTCGAGGCCGGCGCGCCCCAATGCCAAAGCGCCGCCCGGTACTCCTCCGGCGAGGCGGCCGTCATCGCGCCGACGCTCGCGAGATAGGCCGCGCTGCCGGGCTCGGACCAGACCGTCCGGACCGCCACCGCCTGGTTGCGGGCCGGATCGGCGGAGACCACGGGGCCATGGCGGGTGAAGAGGAGGTCGACCTCCTGGTCGGGCGCACCCGCGACCGGGATTCGCTCCCGCACCACCCGCATCGGCTCGAAGTCCTGGCCATAGCGATACTGATGGGGGTCGGCCGGGTCCGTCTCGTAGACGTAGAGGTCTTCCTGATCCGTCGGGAAGATGGTGAGCGAGAAGGCGGCGTGGCCGTTATGGCCGAAGGAGATGCCGGGCAGAGCGGGCTCCCCGGTGCCGATCACGTCGAGGCCGGGCGCGGTCAGGTGCACGACATAGCGCAGCGAGGGCAGCGCGTAGACCCGGTGCGGGTCGCTGGCGAGAATCGGCCGGCCGGTGGCCGAGTGGCTCGCGGCGACCGCCCAGTTGTTCGAGCCATCCTCGCGCGGCGCCGCATAGACCTCGCCGAGGTCGCTGACGCGGCTCCAGCGCCAGGCATCGGCGAGTGTCGCCGCAAGCCGGTCGGGCGAGAAGGTGACGGGCGCGGTCGCGAGCTGGAAAACGTCGAGGATATTCGAGGGAAGAGCCGCAGGGTCGAATCCGTCCGGGATCTCGATCCGGTGCGGCGGATCGATCGACCGCCGGACGAGGTCGGTCGCGAGGTCCGACCGCGCGAGAACCTGCGCCCGCGCCGCCTCCGAA
Organism: uncultured Enterovirga sp.; assembly: GCF_964242715.1. Taxonomy (NCBI): domain Bacteria; kingdom Pseudomonadati; phylum Pseudomonadota; class Alphaproteobacteria; order Hyphomicrobiales; family Methylobacteriaceae; genus Enterovirga; species uncultured Enterovirga sp. The sequence continues at coordinate 1,408 of NZ_CAXTAZ010000058.1, read as the reverse complement.
AGGGCGTTGACGACGATCGCGTGGCTCCGGATCCGGACGACGTCCTCGGGCGACCAGCGGGCAGGCTTCGTCCCCGTGCCGGTGAATTCCGGAGGCATGAGACCGGGCCTCTCCGCCAGCTGGTCGATATAGGCGTTGAGACCACCCACGAAGGCTGTGACGACGTCTTGGAGGTCCGAGACCCCGTAGGCGGCCCATTCCGCGGCCATGTCGCCCCGGTACAGGAAGAGGCGCGCGGCCCGGTCCTGCGCCAGGTAGCCCGGGCCGAAATCGGCGGCGAGCAGGCCGAGCCCGCGCTTTCGCCAGATGTCGAGCTGCCAGAGCCGGTCTCGCGCGGCATTGAAACCCTGGACGAAGAAGAGGTCGCGCCGGCTTGCGGCCCGGATATGCGGCACGCCCCAGGGATCCACCAGGATCTCGGCCGGGGCTTCGAGGCCCGCGAGGGCGAAGGCGATCGTCTCGGGCGCTGGTCTCGTCACGACGGATGAACCTTCTTCGGAGCGGCGCCGTGCCGGCTTGCCGCTGCTGCACGGGGCTGCGATCCTGCGCCGGCATGAGCGAACAGAAAGACGATCGCGAGCCGCCCGGCAACGGGGCGATCCTGGGCGTGCTCTTCGCGGTCGCGCTCACGGTCGGGGCGATCTACCTCGTCGAGCGCATGCGCCACTCGGCGTCGCTTTTCGATTGCGCCTTCACCCACGCACCGAAATGCCGTGAGCTGATCCAGGATTGAGGGGTTGCGCCCTCCGTAGCGCGGGCGCTCGATCCGCCATCTGCCCGGATTTTAGGCACACACTGCCCGCTCGCAATCCCGGAAATGCCTCATCGGACAACGCCCGGCGATCCTCGTCCTCCGGACGCCGTGGCACATCGGTTGCGTCGATGGGCGGACCCTCTGGAGATCCCATGTCCACCTTCGACGATCCGTTCGCCGCGACCCGGTCCTTGAGCCGTCGAGGATGCTCCTGCGGGGCGCACGCATCCGAGGCGGAGCACGCGGCGTCGGCCGTGATCGTCGATCGCGACGAGGACCGTTACGGCCGTGTCGTCGAGGGCGCGCTGATGCGGGCGATCTTTCCGCAGGATGCGACCCGCCGCTCCTTCCTGTCCGCCGTCGGCGCCTCGACCGCGCTCGCGGCCCTGTCCCAACTCCTGCCGATCGGGGCGATGACGGAAGCCTTCGCGCAGGGCACAGGCGCGATCGAGAAGAAGGCGCTGAAGGTCGGCTTCATCCCGATCACCTGCGCGACGCCGATCATCATGGCGGCCCCGCTCGGTTTCTATCAGAAACAGGGTCTCGAGGTGGACGTGGTGAAGACGGCCGGATGGGCCGTAATCCGCGACAAGACGCTCAACAAGGAATACGACGCGGCCCACATGCTGGCCCCGATGCCGCTCGCGATCTCGC
>NZ_CAXTAZ010000057.1:0-31092 GCF_964242715.1 uncultured Enterovirga sp. | reverse complement strand
CCAACTACTTCAGAGCCGCTGGATACGAACCGGAGTAAGCTGAAACCGCTCTAACGGAATCGAGAATCCGAGCCTAGGCTTCGAAACAAGCTTCATTTGATCGTTGGGACCCACGCATAGGCCGAGATCGCGATAAGCCGCGCGAGCCTGAGGCATGCCGGAGGTTGTTGAAGACAGCTTCGCAAAAGAGCTTACGAGCCTGGGCCGCGCCGGGTTCATTCAGAAAGCTTACAGCACAAGCGTAGAATTATAGTCATAGAGCTATCAAAGTAAACTTCGTGAACCTCATAAGCCGGCAGCATCGCACGGATGCAGGAGGCTAGGCCTTCAGACTACAATTGCCTAGGACCGTGATCTTCAAGGATGTTCCTCCGACCCGTCGCGGGTCATCGCTCCGTCGTGACGACCCGGCCCCTGTCGATCGACAATCCGAGGGCGCCGGCCTTCAAGGCAAGCGCCTTCTCCCCAAACAGCCCGCGGCGCCAGCCTCGCAGCGCCGGGACGTCGGCGGTGTCGCTCTCGGCGATCGCTTCCAGGTCGTCGACGCTCGCGATCACCTTCGGGGCGACCCGCTCGTTTTCGGAGACGGCCCGCAAGAGGACCTTGAGGAGTTCGACCGTCGCGGCGCCGCCGTTGCGGCCGCGCGAGCGGGAGGGGACCGGGATGGTTGCGGGATCGCGTTCGATGCCGCGCTCCACCGCGGCCAGAATATCGGCGCCGGTGCGCGAGCGCTCGAATCCGTTCGGGATCGAGCGCAGGCGTCCGAGCGCCTCGATGCTGCGGGGGGCCGAGGTCGCGACGTCGATCACGGCCTCGTCCTTGAGAATCCGGTTGCGGGGCACGTTGCGGGCCTTCGCCTCGCGCTCGCGCCAGGCCGCCACCTCCATCAGGACCGCGATCTCGCGCGGCTTGCGCATGCGGCCGGAGAGGCGGGTCCAGGCGAGGTCCGGGTCGTTGCGATAGGTCGCGCCCGAGGTCAGGATCGCCATCTCGTCGTCGAGCCAGGCCGTGCGGCCGCTCTCTTCGAGCTGCGCCTTGAGATGCTCGTAGACGGCGACGAGATGCGTCACGTCCGAGAGGGCGTAGGCGGTCTGCGCCTCGCTCAGCGGCCGGCGCGACCAGTCCGTGAAGCGGGAAGACTTGTCGATCCGGGCCTTGGCGAGATCGTTCGCGAGCTGCTCGTAGGAGACGCTATCGCCGTAGCCGCAGACCATGGCGGCGATCTGGGTGTCGAAGAGCGGGACCGGGATCACCTCGCCCATATTCCAGATGATCTCGACATCCTGGCGCGCCGAGTGGAACACTTTGACCACCCGCTCATCGGCCATCAGCCTGAGGAATGGGGCGAGGTCGATGCCGGGGGCCAAGGGATCGACCAGCACGCCGTCGATCTCCGGGCCTGCCATCTGGATCAGGCAGAGCTTCGAATAATAGGTCGTCTCGCGCATGAACTCCGTGTCGACGGTGACGAACGGGCGCTCGGCGAAAGCGGCGCAAGCGGTTTCGAGGTCGGCGGTCTCGGTGATCGACTCCATGCGACGGCTATAGCCTAGGCTCAGGCGCTCGGCGACCGGGATTCTGCAAGGCTGGACGGGGGCGATCAGGCCCGCTGCGGACCGCCCTGCCAGATGATCAGGGCCCGCTTGTCGCGGCCCGAGCGTCCCTCGCCCTGGATGAGCGTTTCGATGTCGCGGGTCTTCAGACTGACCGCGCCCGGCGCCCGGCCGAGCGTCACGAAGGCCGAGACGGTGCAGAAGAACAGGAGGAGGGTTCGGGAGAGGTCGACAGGCATGATCGGCGCTCGCGGTGAGCGGCCGAGGTAGCTTCCGGAGTCTCTACGCGACGTTTCGAATTTGAGTTAACGCCCCGCGCTGCGCGCAGGGCTCGTTGGCGCGCTCTCTGCCCCATCCCTCGCGACGGAAGCCCCGGTGTCCGAGAGGCGCGTCGTTAAGCTTTTCTTCGCTATGATGGCCCGAGTCCCGAAGACCCGCCGAGCGACCATGGCCGACCGCATCGCCGCCCTCCGCCGCTATCTCGACCGCCGCATCGCCCTGATGCTGGCGCTCGGCTTCTCCTGCGGGCTGCCGTTCCTGCTCGTTGGCGGGACCTTCACGGCCCGGCTCGCGACGTCCGACATCGACATCAAGGCGATCGGCCTCTTCGCCTATCTGCTCCTGCCCTACAGCTTCAAGTTCCTCTGGGCGCCGGTGGTGGACGCCTTCGACGTCCCGATCCTCGCGCGGTTGCTCGGGCGGCGGCGCGCCTGGATGGTTGTCGCGCAGGCATGCGCCTCACTGTCGCTCCTCGCGATGTCGGTGACCGATCCCGTGGCGACTCTGCCGCTTCTCGGTCTTGCTGCCTTCCTGCTCGCCTTCTCGGCCGCGACCCAGGACATCGTGGTCGATGCCTGGCGGATCGAGGCGGCCGGCCTCGAGCGCCAGGGCATGATGCTCGCGTCCTACCAGCTCGGCTATCGGCTCGGCCTGATTTCCGCTGGCGCCGGCGCTCTCCTGATCGCGAGCTCGTCGGGATGGCAGGCCTCCTACCTGACCATGGCAGCCCTGATGGGCATTGGGCTCGTGGCCTCGCTGCTCGCCCCCGCGCCGCCCGAAACGGGGAGGGCAGGGGCCCCCACAGCTCCGCGCGAGCCGTTCTCGTTCGGCCGCGCGGTCGCGGCGCCCTTCGCCGATCTCTACCGCCGGCAGGGCCCGCGTCTCGTCGCCATCCTGGCGCTCGTCGCCTTCTACCGCATGCCGGATTTCGTCTCGGGCGTGATGGCGAACCCGTTCTACATCAAGCTCGGCTACACGCTCCCCGAGATCGCGGCCGTCTCGAAATTGTACGGCATCTGGATCGGTATGATCGGCGCCTTCGCGGGCGGCTTCTCGATCGCGCGCTACGGCCTCTACCCGACCCTCATCGTCGGCGCCGTCGTCGGCGCGGGATCGAATCTCGCTCTCTCCTGGCTCGCCGGCGGTCCGCCGGAGGTCTGGCGGCTCGCCGTCGCGGTCTCGATCGACAATTTCTCGGGCACCTTCGCCGGAACCGCGCTCATGGCCTACATGTCGGGGCTTACCGCGCTCGGCTTCGCGGCGACGCAGTATGCTTTGCTCTCCTCGCTCTACGCGCTTCCGGGCAAGCTCGTCTCGGGTCTGTCAGGCTTCATGGTCGCGGCCTACGGCTTCCCGGTCTTCTTCGCGCTGACCGCCGCGATCGGCATCCCGGTCGTGGTGCTGTGCATCCTCTACGGCCGTGCGGTTTCGCCTCCCGCGGACACCGTCGCCATGGCGCCGGCAGATCCCGAGGCGCTCGCGCCCGCCCGGCCCGCCTGAACGGCCGTGCATTCCTCTGGCGACCTCCTGGCCGATCGCCGCTACGGCTATGCGGAGGCGAGTTTCCAGGAGAGCGACTGGGAGGCGGCGGCCGACCTAGCCCGGCAGGCGCTCGATCTCGCACCGGGTTTCGCGGCGGCCTGGTTCCTGCTGGGCCGGGCCCGGGAGGCGCAGCTCCGAACCGAGCCGGACGGCCCCGACGCGGCGGCCCGACGGGTTGAGGCCGTGCAAGCTTTCGAGAACGCGCGCGCACTCGACCCTGAGGATCGACAGGGTGCTGGCGCGCGGCTCGCTATGCTGGGGATCGGCGACCCGATGGCAGCGATCTCGCCCGGCTATGTGCGGGCGCTGTTCGATGACTACGCCATCCGCTTCGATCGCCATCTCGTGCGATCGCTCCGGTACCGCGCGCCGGAACTGATCCACGAGGCCGTCCGCCGCGCGGCGAGCCTGCGGCTCCGGCCCTTCCGCTTCGAGGCCGCCCTCGACCTCGGCTGCGGCACCGGTCTCGCGGCCGAGCTGTTCCGGCCCGTCTGCGACACGCTCGCGGGCATCGACCTCTCGCCCGCCATGCTGGAGCGGGCCCGCAGCAAGCGGCTCTACGACGATCTCGCCGAGGGCGACCTCCTGCCCTGGCTCGCGGCCCGGCCTGCCGCCTCGGTCGACCTCGTCCTCGCCGCCGACGTCTTCGTCTATCTCGGCGATCTCGGCCCCGTCTTCGCCGAGACGGCGCGGGTGCTGCGGCCGGGCGGGCTCTTCGCCTTCACGGTCCAGGCCCATCCGGGGGAGGGCGTCATCCTGGGCGACGATCTCCGCTACGCCCACGGCGAGGCCTACCTGCGCGCGCTGGCGGCCGAAGACGGGCTGGCGTTGCCTCTCCTCGAAGACGTCTCGACCCGGGAGGATCGCGGCGAGCCCGTGCCCGGGCGGCTCGCGGTCTTGGCGCGCTGATCAGGCGAGGTCCGTCTTCGCGAAATCCTCGCCCTTGTAGAGGAGCGGCATGCCGCGAAGCTTGGCGCAGGCGTAGGAGAAGCAATCGCCCATGTTGAGCGCCGCCGGGTGACGGCCCTTGCCGTAGCGGAAGAAGGCGTCCACGGCTGCCGAGGCCTCCTCCGGCCCGAGACCGACGACCGTCACCTCCGCCTCTTTCAGGAAGAGTTCAACATCGCGGCGGGCCTCAAAGGGGCTTTGTCCTCGACCCCGTGCGACGGCCAGGGCGGCTTCGTAGACGGAGACGGCGTGAGTCATTCGATCTCTTGCCCTCTCCACTTTCGACGAGATGAACTCGGCATCAGGCTCGTCGAGGATGATCGCGACGAGCGCAGAGGCGTCGATGATCATTCGTCGTTGAGCGAATCGTAGAAGGCTTTGTCGACTGGCAACCCTTGACCTGCGGCCTCTCTGCTGCGTTCGCGGATAGGACGGATGCGCTGGTACAGTGACGGTCGTTCGAGCTGAGCGCGGGCCGCAAGCTTGATGGCGTCTGTCAGACTAATGTTCCGCTGCTGGGCGAGTTCTCGGACAAGCCTATCGGCTTCGGCATCGCGGATATGAAGCGCCATGATCCCGTCTCGTGTAGATCGATCGGCATGTAGCGTGTACACAGCCCCGTGACAACGCCCGATCTTCTTCCGGACCGCTTCGCGGCCTGGTTCGCGGCGCGGGGCTGGAGCCCGCGGCCGCATCAGCTCGAGCTGCTGGCCAAGGCGAAGGCGGGCCGCTCGGCCCTGCTCGTGGCGCCGACCGGGGCGGGAAAGACGCTGGCCGGCTTCCTGCCGAGCCTCGTGGAATTGTCCGACCGTGCTCCCGCGCCGGCCGGGCGAAAAGCCCCGGGACGGCGGCTGCACACCCTCTACATCTCGCCCCTGAAGGCGCTCGCGGTCGATGTCGCCCGCAATCTCGAGATTCCGGTCCAGGAGATGGAGCTTGCCGTCACGGTCGAGACCCGGACCGGCGATACGCCTCCGCACAAGCGCAAGCGCCAGATCGAGCGGCCGCCCGACATCCTGATGACGACGCCCGAGCAGCTCGCGCTGCTGCTCGCGAGTCGGTCCGCGGCGGAGCTGTTCGGCGGCCTCCGCCGGGTGGTGCTGGACGAGCTGCACGCACTCGTCACCTCGAAGCGCGGCGACCTCCTCGCGCTCGACCTCGCCCGCCTCTATCGCCTCGTTCCGAACCTCGCCGCCGTCGGCCTTTCGGCCACCGTGCGCGAGCCGGAGGCGTTGCAGCGCTACCTGGTGCCGCAACGGCCATCGGACGAACCCGACGCTCTACCCTCCCCCTTGCGGGGAGGGCCGAGTCGCGCCGGAGGCGCGAACCGGGGTGGGGGTAGCCCAGACGGCACCGTCGAAGGCTCCTCCTCCACGACCCCCACCCCCAGCCCCTCCCCGCAAGGGGGAGGGGAGCGCGTCGGTGCAGGCCCGGGTCGCCCAAGCCTCGCCGATCTCGTCGTCGTCTCCGGCGGCGCCGCTGCCGATATCCGCATTCTGACGCTCGACCGCGACCTGCCGCTCGCCGGGCATCTCGGCGCGCTGGCCTTTCCGGCGATCCTCGACCTGATCCGCGAGCACAAGACTACGCTCGTCTTCACGAATACGCGCTTCCAGGCCGAGTTCACCTTCCAGGAGCTGTGGCGGCTGAACGAGGAGACGCTGCCGATCGCGATCCATCATGGCTCCCTCGACCGGGAGCAGCGCCGTCGCGTCGAGGCCGCGATGACGGCCGGGAAGCTGAAGGCGGTGGTCTGCACCGCGACGCTCGATCTCGGCATCGATTGGGGCGATGTCGACCTCGTCGTGAATGTCGGGGCGCCGAAGGGGGCGTCCCGCATCATGCAGCGCATCGGTCGCGCCAATCACCGCATGGACGAGCCCTCGAAAGCCTATCTCGCGCCGACCAACCGGTTCGAGATCCTGGAATGCACCGCCGCGCTCGACGCGGTCCACGATGCCGCCCAGGACACGCCGGACCCGCGAGTCGGCGCGCTCGACGTCCTGGCGCAGCACGTGCTCGGCATGGCTTGCGCCGGGCCGTTCTCGATGGAGGACCTGTTCGAGGAGGTTCGCTCGGCGGCGCCCTATACCTGGCTGACCTGGGAGGATTTCGAGGCGGTCGTCGATTTCGTCGCGACCGGCGGCTACGCACTCCGGGCCTATGAGCGTTTTGCCAAGATCCAGCGCGGGCCGGACGGGCTCTGGCGGATCCGCGACGGGCGGGTTGCGCAGCAATATCGGCTGAATGCCGGCACGATCGTCGGCGGCGCCATGCTGAAGGTCCGCATGGTCCGCCAAGCCCGCAACAAGCCGGGCACCATCATCCCGCGCGGCCGCATCCTTGGCGAAGTCGAGGAAGGCTTCTGCGAGATGATGACGGCCGGCGACACCTTCATCTTCGCCGGCGAGGTGCTGCGCTTTGAGGCGATCCACGAGGACGAGGTCCATGTCACCCGCACGAACAAGGGCACCGATCCAAAGATCCCTGCCTATGCCGGCTCGAAATTCCCGTTGTCGACCTTCCTGGCGGCCCGGGTGCGACAGCTTCTCGCCGACGAGGCCGGGTGGGACCGCTTGCCGATGGGTGCGGACGAGTGGCTGCGCCAGCAGAGCCGGCGCTCGCTGATCCCGGAAGCGGGCGACCTCCTGGTCGAGACCTTCCCGCGCCAGAAACGCTACTACCTCGTCGCCTTCCCGTTCGAGGGGCGCCTCGCCCACCAGACGCTCGGGATGCTGCTGACGCGGCGCCTCGAGCGCGCGCGTCTCCGGCCGCTCGGCTTCGTGGCAAATGACTATGGCCTAGCCGCCTATTGCCTGGGCGATATCGGCGCGCGCGTCGAGGCCGAACCCGGCTTCATCGACGACCTCTTCGGCGAGGACATGCTGGGAGACGACCTCGAGGATTGGCTGGCCGAATCCGCGATGATGAAATGGACCTTCCGCGACTGCGCCATCATCGCGGGCCTCATCGAGAAGCGCCATCCGGGCGAGACGCGCCGGACGCAGAGGCAGACGAACATCTCGACCGACCTCGTCTACGACGTGCTCCGCCGCCACCAGCCGGACCATCTCCTCCTGCGGGCGGCCCGGGCGGATGCCGCGACCGGTCTCCTGGATGTGAAGCGGCTGGGGCTGATGCTGGCGCGCATTCGGGGACGAATCAGGCATAAGCCGCTCGACCGCGTCTCGCCGCTCGCCATTTCGCTGATCCTCGAGATCGGGCGGGAGCGGGTCTTCGGCGAGGCGGCGGACGAGATTCTGGCCGAGGCGGAGCAGATGCTGATGGACGAGGCGACGGCGTGAGTGCGATGGCGGCTTTGCGCCAGGAGAGCCCGGCCGCGGTCCCGGTTCGGATCGCCGGGCTCGACTGCCTGCTCGATCCGTCCGGCGCGCTTTACCTTGTGGCGGCCCGCATCCTGGTCGTCGCCGACCTCCATCTCGAAAAGGGCTCGTCCCTGGCGCGGCGCGGCTCGATGCTGCCGCCCTACGACACGCCGGTCACGATCGCGGCCCTGTCGGACGTGGTGGACCGCTACGATCCTGCCCAGGTGATCGCGCTCGGCGACAGCTTCCACGACCTGCACGGCCCGGATCGCCTCGGCGCGCCGGACCGAGCCGCGCTTGCGGCCCTCGTTCAGGGATGCGACTGGACCTGGGTCGTCGGCAACCACGATCCCTCGCTGCCGGAGAGCCTCGGCGGGCGCGTCGTCGCCGAGGTGTCGCTCGGCGCCCTTCTGTTGCGGCATCATCCGAAGGCCGGAGCGGCGCAGGAACTCGCCGGCCACCTCCACCCCGTCGCCAAGGTCGTGCTGCATGGGCGCAGCGTCAGGGCGCGCGCCTTCCTGACCGACGGCGAGCGCTGCGTCCTGCCGGCCTTCGGGGCCTATGCCGGAGGCCTCAATGCCTGCGACGCAGCCTTCGCGCCGCTCTTCCCGCGCGGCTTCACGGCCCATGTCATCGGGCGGCAGCGCATCTTCGCGATCGGCCGTTCCGTGCTGTGCGGCGACTGAGCGTTAGTCGCGGCGGAAGATGACGGTCGCGAACCATCCGAAGGCAAGCGACATCGTCCCGATGAGGAGCCCGTAGACGAGCGAACGCTCCTGGGCGAAAGCGGTGATCTGCTCCTCGAACCCCGCCTTGACCACCTCGAAGCTAGCGTTGCGGCGGGAGATCAGCGTCCCCTCCGCCATCACCAGGACCTCGACGTCGTAATTGCCGATCGATGCCGTGCCCGGGATCGGCAGCGTCGCGCGGAAAAAGTCGCGAGTCACGAAGACCACCCCTCGTCCGGTCTGCGCCCAGAGGCCGTCGCGCATCTTCAGGCGGATCAGACCGGCCCGGAAGGGATCGTCCTGCCGGCCGCGGTCGTAGGTGAATTCCGGGGCCTGAACGATCGCCTCCAGGCCGAGCCGCAGCCTGGCCCGGACGGGTTCCGACGCGATCTCCTCCAGCCGCCGCGACGAAAACACGCCCAGCACCGTCGGCACCGCGACGAATTTCTGCTGGCTCCGGTTGATCCAGACCGGGCCGAGCGCCTCCTTCCGGCGGACGGTCAGGTTTTCGCGAGGTCCCCGCAGGGTCACGACGACATCGTAATCGCCAGGCCGGTCGGCAGTCTGCCCGTCGCGCTCGATGACGCCGAACAGGACGAGCTGCGCGCCCGTGTAATTCGAGCCGATCGCGACCTCGTTCGCCGAGAGCGAGACGATCAGGCGCTCGGCCGCGGCAGGGCCGGCGCCGAGCGCCGCGGCCAGGAGAGCGAGCGCCACGGCCCTCATTTCCGGCCGTCCGGAAGGTAGATCGAGAAGGGTTCGGCCGGCTTAACCACGATGTCGATCGCGAACCGGATTCCGACCGCGAGAACCAGGATGCCGAGGAGGATGCGGAACAGGTCCGCTCGCAGCGCCCGTCCCGCCCGCGCGCCGAATTGCGCGCCGAAGACGCCCCCGATGATCAGCAGGATCGCCAGCACGATGTCGACGGCGCCGTTCACGGCCGATTGCAGCACGACGGCGAGGAGTGCGGTCGAGAGGACCTGAACCTGGGACGTGCCGATCACCACGCCGGTCGGGATCCGGAACAGGTAGAGCAGGGCCGGCACCACGATGAAACCGCCGCCGATGCCGAGGAGGGTCCCGACGAAGCCGACCGAAAAGGAGAGGCCCAGGATCGGCAGCACGCTCGCGTAGAGCTGCGAGCGGGGAAACCGCATCCGGAGCGGCCACCCGAAAGCGGCCGGATGGGTGCCGCCCCGTCGCCTCGGCCGCGCCGTCCCGCGCCGGACCCGGAAGAACTCGCGCAGGCTCTCTGCCAGCATCAGCGAGCCGATCAGCGTGAACAGCGTCACGTAGGAGAGCACGATGACGAGGTCGAGCTGCCCCGCCCGCCGCATCGCCGCGAAGACCCAGACGCCGAGCGCCGTCCCGACGAAGCCGCCGGCCGTAAGCACGGCGGCGAGCTTCAGATCGACGGCGTTCCGGCGCAAAGCCGCGAGCGCGCCGGTCGTGGAGGAGGCCGTGATCTGTGCCGACTGGGTCGCGACCGCGATGGCCGGCGGAATACCGAGAAAGATCAGGAGCGGCGTCATCAGGAACCCGCCGCCGATCCCGAACAATCCCGAGACGAAGCCGACGGCCGCGCCCATGCCGAGAATCAGCAGAATGCTGATCGGCATCTCGGCGATCGGAAGATAAATCTGCAACGTATCCGTCCGGCGCAGGCATTCGGGCCCGTGGCCCTCGTCGCCGCTTCCGTGTCGCGGCGCAGGAGCCCCGCGTCAACGCCCCGAACGGTCGCGACCCCGGGGCCCCTCCCCGTCGGTCTCACGATACCGTGCGGGACGGGATCGGGGCCGGATAGAGAAGTCACGGAGCCGTCTCGTAATCACCTCGCCGCTGAACGGGCGATGAGCGATCTCAGGCGCGCGCTTCCCGGGATCCGCGTTTCGTGGCCGTGGGCTCCGGCCAGCCGCCGGCCGGAACCTGGACTTCGTTCGCGGCCGTGTTCGCCGGAACGGCGCGCCACGTCTCGACGCTCTGTTTCGCCCGGGCGAGGTCGGCCGCGGGAAGGCGCTTGGCGACATCGTCCCGCTTGCGGCCGGCATCGTCGTCGCCTTCCTGGGCGGCGAGCGCCAGCCAGAGATAGGCCTTGGACAGGTCCTGCGCCGTGCCGAGTCCGCGGGCGTGCAGAACGGCGAGATTGAACTGGCTGTCCCTGACGCCGCGTTCCGCCGCGCGGGTGAACCAAGTCACGGCCTCGTTGTAATCCGGCTTCCCGCCGCCGTCGGCGAGGAGAACGGCCAGGTTGTGCATGGCGCGCGTATTGCCGTTTTCCGCAGCGCGCCGATACCAGAGCTTCGCGGCCTCGATGTCGCGCGGGACGCCGAAGCCTTTCTCGTAGATGTTTCCGGTCCGGTATTGCGCGGGCGCGAGGCCCTTCGCGGCGGCCTTTTCGAAGAGCGCAGCCGCGGCTTTCGGATCGCGCGCAACGCCGCGGCCTTCGGCCGTGCGGACGCCGAGTTCATGCAGCGCGACCGGGTTGCCGGCCAGCGCGGCGGTCCGGATGCCGACCGGGAGGGTGGCATCCGGGGCCGGTATGGCGGCCCGCGCCGAGGGGAGCGCGGGCGATGCGGCCGGTGGCGGCGTCGCAGGGGCGCTGTCCGACGCCGCCGCCGCCACGCTTTGAGGAGCAGACGGGGTCGGGATGGACGCGGCTGCGGGCGGGATCGGCGCCGCCGGCGACCTCGCGGCCTCGCTGCGTTCGGGCGTTGGAGCGGGACTGGTTGCGGCAGGCGCTTCGACTGCCGGGCGTTTGGGCGCGATGGACTGGGTCGTGGTCGGGTCGGCGATGTCGGTCCGGGACGTGGGCGCAAGCGAGGCGACGACCATCGGCCGGCTGACCGGAGCCGGAGCGGCAGCCGTCCGGGCGACGGTCGCGTCCGGTCCGGTCCCGACCGCGTTGCGGACGACCTGGAGGGTGCCCACGGCGAGAACCAGAGCCGCCGCGCTGAGAAGCAGAGGCCGGCGACGCTCGTCGATCATGCGGCGCACGCGACGAACGATCTCGGCCGGCGACATGCGGGCGAGAGCGCCGTCCTTCGCGCCAGCGATCTTTTTCGGCTGCGAGGATTCCGCAGCTGCCGCCTGGGCGGCCCGACGGGCGGCTGCGATGAAGCTCGAACGAATGTCGGCCGGCTCCGTCACGACCTCACCGGCAGGAACCGGTGCGGCCACGTTCTGGCCCGGCCTGCCGGCGCCGGGTTCAAGCAGGATCTCGTCCTCGGCGGGCGGGAGCGGCTGGTCCGCCTCGGCGGGGCTCGCCACGACGGGCTCGATGCGGGGACGCTGCACAGGGGCGGCGACCGGGCTCATCACCGGCGGTTCGCTGCGGGGCCATTGCGGCGGCACCTCGCTCCCGACGGAAACCGCTTCCTTGATGGCTGCGGGGCGGCGGGAGACCGGAGGGTCGTGCCGGGCCGGCGGCTCGGCCGCCACGCCGTCGCCCTCGAGCGACGTGATTCGCTGGACCACCTGTTCGAGCGTCGCATGAACGGCCGCGAGGCTGTCCTGCGTGCGCTCCTCGGCGGCTGCATACTGGTCCTGTATCCCGTTCAGGTGACGCTCGACTTCGGCTGCGACCGGCATCGCGCCCAGCGTTTCCGCGACCGCCGTTCGGGCCGCATGCTCGGCCGCCGCAACGGCGCCGTCACGCCAGGTCGCGACCTGATGCAGCAGATCGCCCATCGATTGTTCGAGGGTGGCGAGCACGGGATCGCGGCCGGGTCCTTCGCCGATCCGGGTGGCGAGGCCCTGGATCTGCCGCTCCAGATGATCGAGCGCCTCCGGATCCGAAACCCGCCGCTCGACCCGGTCGAGCTTGTCGACGAGGGCGACCAGCATGGCCTCGATCGGCTGTCCGACGTCCCGCACCGCGCGCGCCATATCCTGGCCTGGACGGACGACCGGGTCCGCGAGCGCGGCCCGCATCTCGTCCACGGCCGATTTCAGCGCGGAGAATTCGTCGGGATCGATCTGACGGCCGCCGACCTCGGCGACCTCGCGCTTGAGGTCGGCCAAGTGATGGCTGACGAGCGACAGGGCCTGAGGCGCGGCCGCGCTGGTGAGGAGGGTCCTGACCTCGCCGACCTGTTGCGTCAGGGTTCCGATCACGGCCGGGTCGACCCCGCTCGCGGCCACGATGTCGAGCTTGTGCGACAGGATTTCCATCTCGCGCGCGCTGGACTTGCCGGAGGTGGAATTCTGGCTGTCGGCAAGACGCCGGATTTCCGCCTGCAGCGCCTGCATCTCGGGCGAGGTCGGCCGTCCGTGGCCCGAGAGACGGAGTTCGGCGAGGTCGGTCGTCAGCGACCGGATGCCGTTCTCGAGCCTGTCGAGATCGCTCCGGGTCGCGACCGAGCCCCGGAGACTTGCGATCTCGCTCCGCAAGGCATCCTGGCCGCCCTGGCTCGCGCCCGGAACGCCGTCGTCGAGCCGGCCGGCGAGCTTGGCGACGTCGGCCTTGAGGGTGGTCAGGATGGCGGTCTGCGATCGGGCGAGCGTGCCGAGCGCGGGCAGCGACGCACGTTCCGGGCTCCGGACCGGACCTGCTTCGAGCTGGCTCTGGTGGGCGCGGATCTCCGAGACCGCGCTCTTGAGTTCGGATTCGGGCAGGAGCCCGCGCCGTCCGAGGGGCCGCTGCGCGGCACCGATGCGCTCGCTGAGTTCCTGGATGCGGCCCTCGAAGCTCCGGAGCGCGGCCTCGAATTCCGGCGCGCCGCCCCGCGGTTCGTCGGGATTGGTGGCGAGGCGAGTCTCGAGACGCTCGATCGCCCGCAACGCCTTGTCGACGGAAGCCGGATCGGTCGCATCGACCTTGGTCTCGATCTGCTGCAGCCGATGGCCGAGGGTGTCGACGACGCCCGTCAGGCCCGCGGCGGTTTCCTCCTGGACCCGGGACGCGACCTTGGTGGTTTCCTCGAGCTGCTCCTGCGCCCGCTCGATCCATGAGGCGACGGAACCGAGCGCGGCCGCGGTCTTCGTCGCCGTCTCGATCGCACGACGCTCGCTCGCACCGGTGGCGGCGAGGAGGGCCTCGTATTCGGAAACCTGCTTCCGCCCGGCACGCGCAGGACGCTCGTCCCGCTCCCGCGCGGGTTCGCGCTCGGCCGGCTGGCTGTCGTCCTCGTCGCGACGGAGAGGGCTTCTCGTCATGGGTGGGCTCTCTTGGCCGCACGGGGCAGAGCAGGCTTCCCGCCGCCCCGGTGCGGGCAAGAGGCCGCAGCGCAGCGTTCCTGGCGATATAAGAAATCGCTAATGATGCTGCGTTGCGGGGCCAATCTTGCCCGTCAAGGTAAACGGCCGGTTAAGACACCCTCGGATTGGCTGGTCTCGTCGTCCCGCGACGCTGCTCACCTTTGTCCGGCAGCGACTTTGCCCTATGAGCGCCGGAGCGGTCGGGCAAGGTACCGGGGGTCTGAACATGCCGAGCTACAAGGCGCCGGTCGACGATGTCCTGTTCATCCTGAACGACGTCCTCAAGATCGAGCGGCACAGCAACCTCGCCGGCTTCGCCGATGCGACGCCCGACGTGATCGAGGCCGTGCTGGCGGAGGGTGCGCGCTATTGCGAGGAGGTGGTCGCGCCTCTGAACCGGGTGGGCGACCTGGAGGGCTGCCGCCGGAACCCGGACGGGAGCGTGTCGACGCCGACCGGCTTCAAGGCCGCCTATGACGGATACCGCGAGGGCGGCTGGATGGGCCTCTCGGCGCCTGCCGCCTATGGCGGCCAGGATCTGCCGATGACGCTGAACACCGTGATGCAGGAATTCATCTCCGCCGCGAATCTCGCCTTCGGCATGTATCCGGGGCTGACCCAAGGCGCGATCGCGGCTCTCGTGACCCACGGCACCGAGGAGCAGAAGACCCTCTACCTGCCGAAGATGGTCGAGGGCGCCTGGACCGGCACCATGAACCTGACCGAACCGCATTGCGGCACGGATCTCGGGCTCCTGAAGACGAAGGCCGTCCCGAACGGCGACGGCTCCTACGCGATCACCGGAACGAAGATCTTCATCTCGGCCGGCGAGCACGACCTGTCGGAGAACATCATCCATCTCGTGATCGCCCGAATCGAGGGCGCGCCCGCCGGCACGAAGGGGATTTCCCTCTTCCTGGTGCCGAAGCTGATGGTCGGACCCGACGGCTCGCTCGGCGCCCGCAATGGCGTCAGCTGCGGCTCGATCGAGCACAAGATGGGCATCCACGGAAATTCGACCTGCGTCATGAACTACGACGGCGCGACCGGCTGGCTCGTGGGTCAGGAGAACCGCGGCCTTAACGCCATGTTCGTGATGATGAACGAGGCCCGGCTCGCGGTCGGCATCCAGGGGCTCGGCCAGTCCGAGGTCGCCTACCAAAACGCGGTTGCCTACGCGAAGGACCGCCTCCAGGGTCGCTCGCTGAACGGCGCCGCGCAGCCGGACAAGCCGGCCGACCCGATCATCGTCCATCCGGACGTGCGCCGCACGCTGATGTCCATCCGGGCCTTCAACGAGGCGGCCCGCGCGCTCGCGCTCTGGACCGCGTTGTCCTCCGACGTCGCGCACCGGTCCGAGGACAAGGCGGAGCGCCAGGCGGCCGACGACCGGCTGGGTCTCCTGACCCCGGTCGTGAAGGGCGTCCTGACCGATGTCGGCTTCGACAACACCGTACGGGCCCAGCAGGTCTTCGGGGGCCACGGCTACATCGCCGAATGGGGCATGGAGCAATTCGTCCGCGATGCCCGCATCGCGATGATCTACGAGGGCGCGAACGGCATCCAGGCGATGGACCTCGTCGGCCGGAAGCTCGGCCGTGAGGGCGGCCGTGCCGTGATGGCCTTCTTCGGAGAGGTGCAGGGATTCTGCCGCGAGAATGCCGGCGACGACGACATGAAACGCTTCGTCGAGCCGCTGGCGGAGAGCCTCGATCACCTCCAGGGCGCGACCATGTGGTTCATGCAGCACGCGATGGCGAAGCCGGACAATGCCGGCTCCGGCGCGACCGAATACATGCATCTGATAGGGCTCGTGGCGCTCGGCTACATGTGGGCGCGCATGTGCAAGGCGGCGCTCGAGAAGAAGGTGGCGGCGAACGGGGCGGTCGCCTCCGCCGGCATCGTGGGCCGGATGGACGCGAAGCTCGCCACCGGCCGCTTCTTCATGGAGCGGATGATGCCGGAGACCGGCGCGCTCAAGCGAAGGATCGAGGCGGGGTCGGACGCCATCATGGCGCTGCCGGCCGAGATGTTCTGAGGACGGCAAGCGAGGGCGGACCCCTCGCGAGGTCGCCCGCGACGCTCTATATCGCGGGAGGCTCGCTGTGCCGGCGGCCGGGAGGCGGTTGATGGCTGAGGCCTATATCTACGATCATGTCCGGACCCCGCGCGGGCGCGGCAAGGCCGACGGGTCGTTGCACGAGGTCACGGCGCTTCGGCTCGCCGAGACGGCGCTTCGGGCCATCCGCGACCGCAACGGCCTCGATACGAAGCTCGTCGACGACGTCGTCCTGGGCTGCGTCGACCCGGTCGGGGAAGCGGGCGGCGACATTGCCCGGGCGGCCGCGATCACGGCCGGTTACGGCGATCATGTGCCCGGCATCCAGATCAACCGCTTCTGCGCCTCGGGCCTGGATGCGGTGAATTTCGCCGCCGCCCAGGTGATGGCGGGCCAGCACGACATGGTGATCGGCGGCGGCGTCGAATCGATGAGCCGCATCGGCATCGGCGCATCCGGCGGGGCGTGGCCGGTCGATCCCGCGATCGCCGTCCCGTCCTACTTCATGCCGCAGGGCGTCTCGGCGGACCTGATCGCGACGAAATACGGCTTCTCTCGCGACGACGTCGACGCCTACGCGGTCGAAAGCCAGAAGCGCTCGCAGCGTTCCTGGGAGGAGGGCCGCTTCCAGAATTCGGTCGTGCCCGTGCGGGACGTGAACGGCCTCACCATCCTCGGCCATGACGAGCATATGCGGCCGAAGACCGACATGCAGTCGCTCGCGAGCCTGAAACCCTCCTTCGTCCAGATGGGTCAGATGGGTGGCTTCGAGGCGGTCGCGATCGACGCGCATCCCGAGATCGAGGCGCTGAACTACGTCCACCATGCCGGGAATTCCTCGGGCATCGTCGATGGCGCCGCGGCCGTCCTGGTCGGTTCGAAGGAGGCCGGGGTCGCGGCCGGGCTGAAGCCCCGGGCGCGCATCCGGGCCTTCGCCAATATCGGCTCCGAACCGGCCCTGATGCTGACCGGCCCGGTCGACGTGACCCAAAAGCTGTTCCGTCGCGCCGGCATGACCAAGGCCGATATCGACCTGTTCGAACTGAACGAGGCCTTCGCCTCGGTGGTGCTCCGCTACATGCAGGCGTTCGATCTCGACCCGGACGAAATCAATGTCTGCGGCGGCGCGATCGCGATGGGCCATCCTCTCGGCGCCACCGGGGCGATGATCCTCGGCACCGTGCTCGACGAACTCGAGCGCACCGGCAAGGGCAACGCGCTCGTGACGCTCTGCATCGGTGCCGGAATGGGGACTGCCACGGTGATCGAGCGGGTGTGACGGACCTTAATTGACGAAAGTAGTGATTTCGACTTCTGTTAGGGATGCGCACGATCACGGCAGCGGATGCGAACCGCTATTTCTCGAAGCTGCTGCGCGACGTGTCCGCCGGCGAGACGGTCGTCGTCACCTCGCATGGCAGGCCGGTTATGCGCGTCGTCCCGATAGAGAGGGAAGAGCCCGCGCGGATCGAGGCGGATCGCCAGAAGGCGTGGGAAGAACATATCGACCATCTGCGATCGCAACCCGCGCTGAACATCCCGATCACCTGGACGAGGGACGACATCTACGACGACGACTTCTGATGGTGGCCGTCGACACGAACATCCTCGTCTATGCGGAATCGCTCGGCGAGGTGCAGAAGCAGGACACCGCGCGCCGGGTTCTGAGGCGCGTTCGTCGGGCTGATCTCGTCATGCCGGCTCAGGTGCTCGCCGAGTTGTTCCGTGTACTCCGAGCAAAGGCGAAGCTGCCGGCAGCCGAGTCGCGTGAGCGCCTGGCGATTTGGGAAGGGTTTGCGCTCGTGGCTCCGACGGCAACGACGACGATCGAGAGTGCGCTTGATCTCGCGTCGGAGCACGATTTCCAGATCTTCGACGCCATCATCCTGGCGGCCTCGGCCGAGGCGGGCTGTCGCATGCTCCTTTCGGAAGACATGCAGGATGGCTTCGTCTGGCGCGGCGTCACCATCGTGAATCCCTTCGCGGCTACGCCCACCCGCTACTTGTCGATCTCCTTCGCTGATGAGCCGGCCCCGCTTCGCGCGGGCTCTCTCCTGTCCTAAGATGCGAGGCGATGTCGGTGAAGCGGAGCGTTTCGGACCGGCTGGCGCTCGTGGCACTCGTCGCCGCGCGCGGACCGGCGCGGAAGACCGAGCAGACGGGCCGCCGCAACACAATTTGAGCGGAGCGCGCCATGACTGAAACCCATTTCCGCGTCGAGATCGACTCCGACGGCATCGCGCTCGCGACCTGGGACATGCCCGGCCGTTCCATGAACGTGGTCACGACGGAGGTGATCGCGGAGCTGTCCGACATCGTCGAGCGTGTCGCCGGCGACGCGGCCATCAAGGGCTGCGTCGTCACCTCCGGCAAGGAGAGCTTTTCGGGCGGCGCCGACCTCACCATGCTGCAGGGGCTCGGGCTGGAATATGCCCGGCTGGCGAGGGAGGAGGGCGAGGAGGAGGCGATGCGCTTCTTCTTCGAGGAATCCCGCAAGCTCTCCCTCGTCTATCGGCGGCTCGAGACCTGCGGAAAACCTTTCGCCGCGGCCGTGCACGGTACCTGCCTCGGCGGGGCCTTCGAACTCGCGCTCGCCTGCCATTATCGCGTGCTCTCCTCCGAGGATGCGACCCGGGTCGGGTTGCCGGAGATCAAGGTCGGCCTCTTCCCCGGTGCCGGCGGCACCCAGCGCGTGCCCCGCCTGATGCAGACCGGGGACGCGCTCCAGATGCTGTTCCGGGGCGAGCAGATCCGCGCGCTCATGGCGAAGAATATGGGCCTCGCGCACGAGGTCGCGAAGCGGGACGAGATCGTCGAGAAGGCGAAGAGCTGGATCCGCGCGGGCGGCTCTCCCGTCGCGCCCTGGGACCAGCCGAAGTTCAAGGCCCCGTCCGGCAAGGTCTATTCGCCCGGCGGAATGATGATCTGGCCGCCCGCGAACGCGATCTATCGCCGCGAGACGCACGACAACTACCCGGCTGCCAAGGCCATTCTCCAGTCGGTCTATGAGGGCCTGCAACTGCCGATGGACCTCGCTCTCCGGGTAGAGAGCCGCTACTTCGCCCAAATCCTTCGCTCGAAAGAGGCGGCCGCGATGATCCGCACGCTCTTCCTGTCGAAGGGCGAACTCGAGAAGGGCGCCCGTCGCCCAGCCGGTGAGGCCGCAACCTCGCTGAAGACGGTCGGCATCGTCGGCGCGGGCTTCATGGGCGCGGGGGTCGCCTATGTCACCGCACAGGCAGGGCTGGACGTGATCCTCGTCGATCGCGACCAGGAGGCGGCCGACAAGGGCAAGAGCTACTCCCACAAGCTCATGACCGACCAGATCAACAAGGGCCGGGCGAAGAGCGCGGAGCGGGAAGCCCTTCTCGGCCGGATCACGGCGACCCCGGATTACGGCGCGCTCGCGGCCTGCGACCTCGTCATCGAGGCCGTGTTCGAGGACCCGAAGGTCAAGGCGGAGGTGATCGCGAGGGTCGAGGCCGCGATCAGGCCGGATTGCATCTTCGCCTCGAACACCTCGACCCTGCCGATCTCCGGCCTGGCCCAAGCCTCGCGGAGGCCGGAGGCCTTCATCGGCATCCACTTCTTCTCACCCGTCGAGAAAATGCTTCTCGTCGAGATCATTAACGGATCGCAAACCGGCGAGAGGGCGCTCGCCACCGCGCTCGACTATGTCCGGGCGATCCGGAAGACGCCGATCGTCGTGGGCGACGCCCGCGGCTTCTTCGCCAACCGCTGCGTCGGGGCCTATCTGCTCGAGGGCCACCTGATGCTCGCGGAGGGCATTCCGCCTGCCATGATCGAGAACCTGGCCCGGATGGCCGGCATGCCGGTCGGACCGCTCTCGCTGAACGACGAGGTCGGGATCGACCTGGCCCTCCGGGTCGTGAGGGCTACCAAGGCGCAGGTGGGCGAGGGGGCCGTGAACCCCGACCAGGAGCAGATCCTCTCCGTCATGGTCGAGCGCGAGGGCCGGCTCGGGCGCAAGAACGCCAAGGGTTTCTACGATTATCCCGACAAGGGGCAGGGTCCGAAGCGGCTCTGGCCGGACCTTGGGTCGGTGGGCGGCTTTCCGCAGGCGCCTGACGAGATCGACCGGGGCGAGGTCAAGCACCGCCTTCTCGTGGTGCAGGCCCTCGAGGCGGCCCGTACCGTAGAAGAAGGCGTCGTCACCGATCCGCGCGAGGCCGATGTCGGCTCGGTCCTGGGTTTCGGCTTCGCGCCGTTCACGGGCGGAGCTTTGTCCTATATCGACGGTATGGGCGCGACGGCCTTCGTGGCCCTCGCGCGCCGGCTCGAGGCCAAGCACGGGCCGCGTTTCGCACCTCCTCGGATCCTCGTCGACATGGCGGAACGCGGCACGACCTTCTACCGCTCGGAACCGGCCAGGACTGCTGCCTGAACCTCACGCGCCTCGGCCGGGTGCTGCCGGCTCCCTCGTCAGTCCCGAAGGTACTCGCGGCAGCAGAAAACGCGCGGCGTGACGCCCTGCTCGGCGCAGAGCATCAGGCGGAGCACGTTCTCGATGTCCTGGTTGATCTGAGTCATGAGCCGGGCGTGCGTGGTCGTCCCATGAAGCCAGCGTCGCCGGAATAGGTCGACTCTGGTGGCCTCCAGGCGAGTGAGAAGCGGTTCGTATTCAGGCATTCCTGGATCCTCGGACAGAAGTGATGCGGTGGAAGCGCGGCCTTTCCCCCGCGGAGGGCCGCTGCCGTGGACGCGATACGATCACGTCGAGAGAACAAGCTGCCGGCCGGCCGGCGAGGCGCGTCCGAGCGACTAGACGATTTTAGATAGCGACCGAGTGGGTCCTGGAAGTTGGACCGTATAGCAACGCACATCTCCTTGGATGAAGAGAATGACGACGATCTAGGGATGCTGGCTGTCTATAACCGCTAGGCTAACGTGGGATTGTACGATGCCGTCCAATATCTCACGGATGAGAATTAGCATGCCGATTGTGATGCGTTCTTCGATCGGTCCATGAAACGCTCAATCACCTGCTGGTCGCTCGATCGGAACCTGGATGCAGCGCTTTAGGGGAGGGGGAGGCAGTCGTGCGCCAAGGCGGAGGACAATCGCATCCTCGGCTGTGTCGATGGGCTCGGTGCTGACCCGACCTTCAGCCACCGCCGGGTGAGGCCGCAACCAAGCGTTCAAAGCGGGCCCGGCCGTAGGTGAGCCGCTCTCTGATCATTCGGCTGTGACGCGGGTCGACCTGACCTGGCCCAGGAAGGCGCGGAGCGCGGCCGGCTTCAGGGGCTTGTTCAGGATGGCGATCCCTGCCGCGCGCGCGCGTTCGGCGAGGGCCGGGGAGCGGTCCGCCGTGAGCAGCATCGCCGGGAGATCGGGGCCGAGCTGATCGCGAAGGGCCACGATCGCCTGGAGCCCGTCGCCGTCGTCGAGATGGTAATCGGCGATGACGATCTCGGGCGCGCCGGGCGAGACCGCGATCCAGCCTTTTGCCTCTTCGAGCGTGGACGCGATCTGCACGTCGCAGCCCCAGCCGGCAAGCAGGGTCTGCATGCCGCCGAGCACGGCAGGCTCGTTGTCGATCGCGAGCACCGACAGGCCGGCGAGCGGCGCCGGGGCCCTCGGCCGTTCCCGGGGGGGCCGGATGATCATGGCGGCCCGGGTGACCGGAAGAACGACCGAGAAGACCGAGCCGCGGCCCGGCTCCGACCGAAGCCCGATCTCCACATCGAGCGCGCGCCCGATCCGCTCCACGATGGAGAGCCCGAGACCGAGCCCTCGTGCCACCCGTGCTCCATGGGGCAGCCGCTGGAACTCGCGGAAGACCTCCTCCTGCTGCGAGGGTGCGATGCCGAGGCCGGTATCGAGCACCTCCAGTCGCACGGTGCGGCCCCGGCGGCGGACACCCACGAGAACGCGGCCGGACATCGTGTATTTCACGCCGTTCGAGACAAGGTTCTGCAGCAGGCGGCGGAGCAGGCGGCGGTCGGACCGGACGGAGAGCGAGGTCGGGACGAAGCGCAGATCGAGGCCCTTCTCGCGCGCCACCGGCTCGAATTCGCGCGCGAGGTGGCGGAACATGTCGTCGAGGGGAACGGCCGAGAATTGCGGCGTCAGCGCACCCGAATCGAGCCGCGAGATGTCGAGCAGCGTCGTCAGGATCTCCTCGACGGCGTCGAGCGAGGCATCGATATTGGCCGCGAGCGTCGCGTCGCGGGTTTCCCGCAGCCGTTCGATCAGGGAGGTCGCGTAGAGCCGGGCCGCGTTCAGCGGCTGCAGGATGTCGTGGCTCGCGGCGGCCAGGAACCGCGTCTTCGAAGCGTTGGCGTCGTCGGCTTCGCGCTTCGCCCGGGTCAGTTCCTCGTTCAGCCGCGTGAGCTCCTCCGTCCGCTCGCGCACGCGTCGCTCAAGCGTCTCATGCTCACGCTCGCGCGCCTCTTCCTCGTCGGCGAGCTCGGTCACGTCCGTATAGGTCGCGATCAGGCCGCCGCCCGGCAGATGGTTCGATCGGACGGAGATGACCCGGCCGGAGGCGAGCCGAACGCGCGTGGGCCCCTGGTCGTGCAGCATGGAATGCAGCCGCGTCGCGATGAGGTCGTCGACCGCGCCCGGCCCATACGCCCCGTGGGTGGCGTTCACGCGGAGGATCTCCTCGAGCCCGACCCCGATCCGGATGAGGTCCGTCGGGAACCCGTAGAGGTCCACGAAAGCCTGGTTCCAGCACAGGAGCCGGAGGTCGCTGTCCAGCACGGTGATGCCCTGCTGGGCATGGTCGAGCGCATGCTGGAGGAGGTCGCGATTATGCTGCATCGCGGCCGAGGCCTCGTCGAGCAGGCGCAGCGCCGCCTTGGTCGAGAGGTTGCGCCGGCGGAGCACGAAGGAGAGCGCGAGCCGGGACGAGCCAGCGCCGATGGCCGAGGCGAGAAGGTGCTCGGCGTAGCGCAGGAGGTGGATGTCGGCCTCCTGCCGGCCCTCCAGCGTGACCCCGCGGGAGCGGGCATAGCCGGCGAAGGATCGGCGGGTGCGGTCGTGCCCGAGAAAACGCCCGACCGCCTGTTTCAGCTCCTCGACCGTAACGCTGGCCCGGAACAGCCGCAGCGAGGGCGAGATCGGCATCGTGGTCTCGCCCACGAAGGTCGCCGCCTGGATGCGCTCCAGCGCGCCGGCCGGTCGCAGCAGCGATCCGACGACATAGGCCGAGATGTTGAGGCCGAGGCTCCACAGGACACCGTGCGTCAGCCGCGGGAGGTCGGTTCCAGCGAGCGAGACCGGGTTCAGGCCGGCGATCCCGAATGGGCCTTCGACCAGCATCATTCCCCAACCGGTCCCGGTGATGAGCACCGGCAGGAGCAGCGTGTAGGCCCAGACGGCGAACCCGACCGCGAGGCCGGCCACGGCGCCGGCCGCCGTGCCGCGACGCCAGACCAGGCCGCCGAAGAAGGCGGGAGCGATCTGGGTCACGGCCGCGAAGGAGAGGAGCCCGATCGAGGCGAGCTCGTACTCCCCAGCCACCCGATAATAGGCGTAGCCGAGGAGAGTGACGGCGACGATCGCGATCCGCCGGACGACCAGCACGAAGCCGCCGAGATTGCGGAACTCGCCGCCGGGAGGGTTCGGAGTTGCGCCGAAGCTGCCGCGCCGCAGGACGAGCGGCAGAACGAGGTGGTTCGACACCATGATCGAGATCGCGACCGTGTCGATGATCACCATCGCGGTCGCGGCCGACAATCCGCCGACGAAGGTCGCGAGCGCGACGAGGCCGGAGCCGGCCTGCAGCGGCAGGGCGAGGACGGTCATGTCCCGATCGGTGCCGGCCGGCAGGAGATACAGGCCGGCGAGCGCCAGCGGGATCACGAAGATGTTGATGAGAACGAGGTAGAGCGGGAAGAGCCATGCCGCCCGGCGCACGTCCTCGACGGAGCGATTCTCGACCACCGTCATGTGGAACTGGCGCGGCAGAAGCAGCGCGACGCAGGCGGAGAGGAGGATCAGCGTCAGGTAGCTCGTGGCTCCCGACGTCGGCCCGAGGACCTGATGCAGCGGACCGGCATAGCTCAGCTTCGCGGCGAGGTCGGAGAAGCCCGCGAACATTCCGTAGACGACGAACAGGCCGACCAGAAGGAAGGCCATCAGCTTGATGACGGATTCGACCGCGATCGCGAGGACGAGTCCGTTCTGATGTTCGGTCGCGTCGGGATGACGCGTCCCGAACGCGACCGCGAACCCGGCCAGCACGAGCGAGATGACCAGCGCGAGATCGCCGAAGGGCAGCACGTCGAAGCCGATCGTCGAGCCCTCGGCCGCGAGGAAGACAGAGAGCGAGGACGAGACCGCCTTTAGCTGCAGCGCGATGTAGGGCACCGAGCCGACGAGCGCGATCAGGCAGACGAGAGCGGCCACGCTCTCGCTCTTGCCGTAGCGGGCGGCCACGAAATCCGCGATCGACGTGATATTCTGCGCCTTCGCGATGCGCACGATCCTGACCACGATCGGATAGCCCAGGCCGATCATCAGGATCGGCCCGATATAGATCGCCAGGAAGTCGAGGCCGGACCGCGTCGCCAGCCCGACCGAGCCGTAGAAGGTCCAGGACGTGCAATAGACAGCGAGCGCGAGCGCGTAGACGGTGCCGCGATGCCGCCGTCGCATGATGCGGTGGCCAGCGTAATCGCCCCAATGGGCGATCGCGAATAACAGGCAAAGATAGACGAGGGCCGTCAGCACGACGCCCCAGCTCGCCATCGCCGGTGGAAGACCCGATCCCGTCACGCCCCGATGCTTAGCCGGAAGGACGGGCCGAGGCTATGCTGCGCCCTTCGGGGCCGCGATGGGATGCCTGCCATGCTCGAGGAATTCAAGAAGTTCGCGTTGCGGGGCAACGTGGTCGACCTCGCGGTCGGCGTCGTCATCGGGGCGGCCTTCGGGAAGATCGTGGAGTCGCTCGTTGGCGACATCTTCATGCCGATGATCGGAGCGATCACGGGCGGCCTCGACTTCTCGAACTATTACGTCCCGCTGTCGTCGACGGTTCAGACGGGGCTGGCCTATGTGGATGCGAAGAAGTCTGGCGCCGTTCTGGGTTACGGGACGTTTCTCACCATCGCCATCAACTTCAGCATCGTGGCGTTCGTCCTCTTCCTGGTGATCCGGGCCATGAACCGGCTGGTCGCGAAGCCGGCCGAGAGCAAGACGGAGGTTCCGGCCGACGTGCAGCTTCTCTCCGAGATCCGCGACCTGATCGCCCGCGGCCAGACGGTCGGGGCTGCTGCCGATCCGTCCTCCATTCCACGCTGATCACCGGGAGCGATCGGTCCCATCAGGGGCTTTGACCGGACCGGGCCCGGCGGACCTGTTACGGTCCCGCCGACAGCGAGGCGGCTCCTCGCCGTTCATCCGGATCTCGCCACGGAGCGCTCATGACCACCAATCCGGAGATTCGTCCCGAGGCCGCCCGGGCGCCGACGAGCGGGATCGTCGACGTCATGAGCTATGCCCGCGGGCGGCCCGGGCTGATCCCCCTCTTCGTGGGCGAGGGCGACCTGCCGACCCCGCCCTTCATCATGGAGGCGGCGCATCGCGCGCTTCTCGCGGGGGAGACCTTCTACACCTACCAGCGCGGCATCCCGGAACTCAGGGCCGCGATCGCGGCCTATCTCGGGCGCCTCTACCGCACGGATGTCGATCCCGAGCGGATCTACGTGACGGTGGGCGGCATGCATGCTGCCCAGATCGCGATCCGGATCGTCGCCGGGACCGGCGACGAGGTCCTGATCCCGACCCCGTCCTGGCCGAATTTCGACGGGGCGGTCACGGTCACGGGCGCGACGCCGGTCTCCGTGCCGATGCAGGCCGGGCCGGACGGCTGGCATCTCGATCTCGACCGCCTCGCCTCGCTCGTGACGCCGCGGACGCGCGCGATGGTGATCAACTCGCCCGCCAATCCGACCGGCTGGACGGCCGGGCGGGAGGATCTCGTCGCGATGCTCGACCTGGCCCGCCGGCATGGGATCTGGATCATTGCGGACGAGATCTACGGGCGCTTCACCCATGACGGCCCGGAGGGCGGGCTCGCGCCCTCCTTCCGCGACGTGATGGCGGAGGACGACCGGATCATGTTCGTCCAGACCTTCTCGAAGAACTGGGCGATGACCGGCTGGCGCATCGGCTGGCTCGAGGCGCCGGTCCGGCTCGGGCCGGTGATCGAAAATCTCGTCCAGTATTCGACCTCGGGCGTCACGAGCTTCATCCAGCGGGCGGCCGTCACGGCGATCGAGGAGGGGGAGCCCTTCGTCGAAGGCCAGATCGCGAGGGCGAGGCAGGGGCGGGCCATCGTCTGCGACGGTCTCAGGGCCACGAATGTGGTCGACCTGCCCGCGCCGCCCGGAGCCTTCTACGCTTTCTTCCGGGTCGAGGGCCGGACCGACACGACGCGGCTCGCGCGCGACCTCATCGACACGGCCCAGGTCGGGCTCGCTCCCGGCACCGCCTTCGGGGGAGGGGGCGAGGCCCATCTCAGGCTCTGCTTCCTGCGCGACCCGGTGCAGTTGGCCGAGGCGGTCGCGAGACTGGGGAGAGTTCTGCCGGGACTCGCCGGAGCAGCTCCGGCCTGAAGACCTGGTTGGCTCCGCCCGGTGACTGCCGGCAGAGGTCGTTGCCGAAAGGAGACTGAGCCGCGTCGATGATCTGAGCGGACTTCCTCAAGCATTGACAGTCTTCGCCACCAGTCGACTGATGAAGGGATGAGGGCGGACGGCGCAAGAGCCTGGTGGCGAAGGATCGGCGCGGCTGCCGTGGCGGCCCTGGCTTGGTCCGGCGCGGCTTTCGCCCAGCCGGCGAGCTTCACCGGGATCGCGGGGCCGGTGGGAGATCCCGAGGTCGAGGCCCTGTTCGGCCAGGTGCTGCGCAACCCATCGAATCCCGACCTGTCCTTCCTCTTCGCGGATGCCGCCGCACGGCGGGGCGACAACGAGGCCGCGATCGGGGCGCTTGAGCGGATCCTCTTCTACAATCCGGCGCTGACGCGGGTGAAGCTCGAACTCGGCGTCCTGTATTTCCGGCTCGGCTCCTACGAGATGGCCCGCAGCTATTTCGAGGCAGCGACCTCCTCGCCCGAGACGAGTCCGGAGGTCCGGGCCCGGGTCGCCGGGTTCCTGAGGGAAATCGACCGCCGGACAAGCATTCATCAGTTCAGCGTCTATACCCAGGTGGGCTTTCGCTACCAGAGCAACGCGAATGCCGGGCCGGCGAGCGCGTTCGTCAGCTCCTTCGGCCAGGACGCGATCCTCGGGCGCCAATTCGTGAGCCGGCCGGACTGGAACGCGTTCGGCCTCGCCGCTCTCCGGCATGTCTACGATTTCGAAAACCAGCGCGGCGACGTCTGGGAGACGAATGTCGCGGCCTATGGCTCGCGCCAGTTCAGGTTCGGCCTCCTCGATGTCGGCTTCGTCGAGGTCCAGACCGGACCGAGGCTCGCGCTCGCGCCCGAAACCTTTCCGGGCCTGACCATCCGGCCCTACGGGCTCGTGAACGGCGTCACGCTCGGTGACCAGCGCTATCTCTCGACGGCGGGCGGCGGCGTTTCCGTGTCGGTGCCGGTCGCGAATGGGGTCGTGCTCGAGCCCTTCTTCGAGAGCCGCGCCCGCCGGTTCGAGAGATCGGCCGAGTATTCGACCGCGAGCGAGCAGGCCGGAACGCTCTGGACGACCGGCCTCCTGATGCAGGGCGCGGTCGCGAGTTTCGCCGAGGCGGATTTCCGCTGGCAGGCCCGCGCCGCCTATCTGCGAAACGAGACCCGCGCTCTCTTCGATTATAACGGCTATGACGGCGTCGCGCTCGATGTCGGCTTGCCGATCGAATTCACCGGGCCCTGGGGAGCACGCCGGTGGTTGTTCGTGCCGAGTGCCGGCGTGGCCCATCATGATTATAGTGCGGCAAACCCGCTCGTCGACCCCATCCGCCGCCGGAGGGATCGCGAATATCGCGTCGGCGGGCTCCTCGAAATGCCGATCTACGACTTCGCCGGGATCTCGCTGCAGGTCCAGTATTCCGAGATCGACTCGCGGCTGCGCAACTACGACAGCCGCAATCTCAGCATCTCGTTCGGGCCGACCCTGCGCTTCTGAGCGCGTCCGCGTCAGGCCGAAACCGGCAGGGTCCGTATCAGCTCGCGCAGCGTCGCGACGGTGGACAGGTCGGCCCGTCCGTCGAGAAGGGCCGGCCGGAAATGTCGCTGGAAAGCAGTGACGACGGCCGTCGTTGCCGCGTCGTAGGTTCCAGTCCGCTCGATTCCATAGCCGTAGCGGGCCAGCATGGCCTGCAGCATCTCGACGCCTCGTCCGGTTTCGCCCGGCGCGAGCACGCGGCCCTCGCCGAGCGGTGCCGGGCGCGCCCAATGACCGATTCCTGCCGCATGCAGCAAGTCCCAGGGAAAACCCTCGCCCGGGTCCTCCTTGCGGGAGGGCGACACGTCGGAATGGGCGAGGACGCGCTCGGGCAGGATGTTCCATCGGGCGACGATGTCCGAGGCAAGCCGGACCACCGCCTCGATCTGCGAGGCCGGATAGGCCGGAAGGCCGCCGTCATGGCCCGGATGGACGAGCTCGATCCCGATCGAGCGGGAGTTGATGTCGCTCTCCCCCGCCCATGCGCCCGCACCGGCATGCCAGGCACGGCGCGATTCAGGAACGAGCTGGCGCACGTCCCCGGTCTCCAGCACCACGTAATGGGCCGAGACCTCGGCCGCGGGGTCGCAGAGCCGAGCGAGAGCGAGCGCCCCGTCTCGCATCCCGGTATAGTGAAGGATCAACAGGTCGAGGCTGTCCCCGCGCCGCTCGCCGTGGTTCGGCGAGGGTTGGAAATCGATGGCGACCGGGCTGTCGAGAGCGGGCTCGTGGCGAGGGCGTGCGGCTCGGGCCATCACATGCCGCGCTCCGCCGCGATCCGGTCCCAGGCCGCGTTGATCGAGGCCAGGCGGTCGGTCGCGATCCTGACCGCCTCGGGCGGCAGGCCTCGCGCGATTTCGCGGTCGGGATGGTGTTGCAAGATGAGCCGCCGATGATGGGCCTTGAGGGCCGCGTTGTCCCAGGCCCGATCCGCCCCGATGGCCAGATAGGGATCGTCTTCACGTTGCACATGGCGCTCGAGCGTGGCCTCGAACCAGGCCTCACTCCGACCGAAGGCGAGCGCGACGTCCCGAAGGTAGGCCGCCTCCGCCTCGTGGACCGCACCATCCGCCTTCGCGACCAAGAAGAGCCCTTCGACGATGTCGTCGAGAAGCAGGGGTTCCTCCGCAAAGGCGGAGGCGAGTTGCGCGGCGTAGGCCTGATAGCCGGCCGCACTACCCTGGGCGAGCCGGAAGAGGCGAGCCACATTGGCCCGCTCGCGTTCGGGAACGACGACCACGGCCTCGAACGCGTCGATCTCGGACCGCAGGACAACCCCGTCTGCGCGCGCCATCTTGGCGAGGAGCGCGATCAGTCCCGTGGTGAGGACGACATCGCGCGGCGCGGGACCGAAGGGCGCACCGGTCCGGTCAACCAGGTAGTGGCCGGCAAAGGCACCAATCAGAGCGCCAAGCGGCCCACCCACCGCCAATCCCAATCCGCCACCGCCGAATTTACCCCAAAGAGACATATCGGCGATGAAGGCCCGAGACACCCGGCCGGGTCATGGCCCAACCGGGTGGATGTGTCAGCCGCGGCTCAGCGGCAATACACGTTGCCGTAATAATCGCGATAGGTGCCGTAGGGGCAAGGCGCGGTGGCAGCGCCGACGAGCGCTCCGCCCGCCGCCCCGATCGCGGCGCCCGCGAGCGTACCGCCGACGCGACCACCCGAGGCTGCCGCCCCGATCGCGGCACCCGTGGCACCGCCGATCAGCGCGCCGCCGCCAGCGCGCTCGCCGGGCGAATAACAGGCGCCGAGCGACAGAGCGAGCGCACCGGCGAGGCTGACGGGCATGATCTTCTTCATTGGGCGACCTTCTCCAAGCGTTTCCTCCCGGCCGCGGCAGCCGAGCTTACGTCGACAGGGCGAACTCGATGATGCCGGGAACGTTCCCGGATGTCTCCCCCTACGGCCCTGTGGTTACGATATGATTTCGCAGGCCGTGACATCGCCGACACGGGTCCCGCCACGCTTGACGCAGCACCCGGACGCCGCCAAAGCGACCGGGTCAGTCGGCCGGGCGGCCGCTTCGGGCGGAGCGCGAGTTCCGGCTGAAGAGGAAAGTCCGGGCTCCATGAAAGCACGGTGCCGGATAACGTCCGGCGGGGGTGACCCTAGGGACAGTGCCACAGAAAACGGACCGCCTCAGGACCACCGGCGAAAGCCGGCCGGAGGTCAGGGTGAAAGGGTGTGGTAAGAGCGCACCGCGGACGCGGCAACGCGGACGGCACGGCAAACCCCACCGGGAGCAAGATCGAATAGGGGCGGCACGGTGCCGAAAGGTGCCAGGGCCCGCTATCAGGCCCGTCGCCCGGGTTGATCGCTCGAGGCGGCCGGTAACGGCCGTCCCAGATGAATGGCCGCCACGTCCCGGAGCTTGCTCCCGGACCCTACAGAACCCGGCTTACAGGCCGGCTGACACCTTCGATCAGCGCCGACGACGATAGTTTGCGGCGCGACGGCTGCTGCGTCGAACACCGGTGCGCTGCGGGATGCCGAGCACGCCCTTCACGCCGCCGACCGCGCCACCGAACGCACCTCCGACGACTCCACCCACCGCCCCTCCGACGGGACCCGCGACGCTGCGGCCGTCCCGAGCTCCGTCCTGCGCGCCGCGGGCAATGCCCTGAGCCTGAGCCGACAGCGGAAGCGCGAGCGCGACCAGTGCAGACGCGATGATGAGTCCTGATCTCATGGTTCTGATCCTCGAATGTCGGAGAGGGTATACAACAACGCGAGCAGAAGGAGGTTCCCTTCTCCGATCCTTCCGGGCGTGGAATACGCCCTGTGCCCGACACGCTTCATTAACCTTGCTTAGGTCTGAATGCGCCTTGATCCGCCCGGCAAATCCGGGTTCATTCGATTGACGCCCATATATGCCCATGCTATCCCATGGCATCCCGTACACGAGGGGCTGCGCTCAGCCTGTCGGACGCCGCTTGGGCTGCGGCGGACCGGCATGCATCGGCGGCGCGCGCTCCATCGAGACGGGCTGCGGCGGGTGTCCCGCCGCTGTGCAGCTGATGTCATGGGGCGTGCGGGCGTCTGCGCATGGATCGCTTCGTGTCCAACTTCACCAATCGGTTGGACGTGAAAGGCCGTGTCTCGATTCCAGCGTCGTTCCGGGCAGTTCTCGCCCGGGACGGGTTCGAGGGCGTCTACGTTCACCCGGCGCTCGATGCGCCGGCCTTGGACGCGGGCGGCAACACGCTTCTTGGCGAGATCGACGCGTTCCTGTCGACCTTGCCGCCCTATTCGGACGAGCGGGATCATCTCTCGACGGCCTTGTTCGGCACGAGCGAGATCCTCAAGGTCGAT